>NZ_JAAGPB010000626.1:0-4107 GCF_017104585.1 Burkholderia sp. Ac-20392 | reverse complement strand
TCCACGTCGAGCAGGTCGCGCATCGGCGTGTCGAGCCACACGGGCACGTTGCGATCGAGCAGCGCGCGGCGCAGCCCGCCGATCAACGCGTTGCCGAGCGTCAGGCGCCGGTCGCGCCGCGTCCGGCGGCGCATCCCGATATCGAGCCAGTAGCGGCCGAACTGCGCAATCGCGAGCTTCATGAAGCCGGGGCCGCGCGAGAACAGCGTGTGCGCCTCCTTCGACGTCACGGCCACGCGCCCGCCGATCAGCGTACCGGGCGACGCCGGCCGCAGCCGGTCGAGCTCGTCGCCGAGCAGCCCGCCGTCGAACGGCATCGGATCGAGCGCGCGATAGCCCGGCATCGCGCCCGGCACCTTCTGGAAATAGTCCGCGTATTTCGGCAGCGACTGGTAACGCACCGGCGTCTTCGATTCCAGGTAGCGCAGCATCTCCGGCGCGCGGTCGAGATACGTGTCGATCTTCTCGGGCGTCGATTCGCCGGCCACGCAGGCTTCGATGTAGCCGCGCGCGGCCTCGCGCGAATCGGTCGCGCCCAGCTCGGCGATGTGGTGGTTGCACGGCACCCAGATGCCGCCGCCCGAGACGGCCGACGTGCCGCCGTACAGCGCCGTCTTCTCGATCACGACGACGGACAGGCCACGGTCGGCCGCGCGGCACGCGGCGAGCAGCGCGCCGGCGCCCGAACCGACGACCACCACGTCGAACACGTATTGCTGTGCTTGCGGGTCGTTCATCGCGTCTCCGTCAGATGAAGAAGTCGGTGTTCTCGCGGCCGAGCATCACGGCGCCGAGGTTCTGGCCGAAACGGTCCACGTTGTTCGCGTAGTGCGCGCGGGCCGCATGCAGGTCGAGGAAGCGGCGCACCAGCGGATTGCGGTGATAGATGCCGTTGCCGCCCGCGTAGCGCAGCAGCGCGTTCGCGGCCTGCGCGCAACGCTCGGCGACCTGCGCGGACTGATAGCGGAAATGCACGCGGCGCTCGATCGACACGGCCGGGCCGCCGGTGACGGACGCCATCAGTTCCGCGAAATTGCGCTTGAGCAGCACCTTCATCTCGTCGATCGCGACGGCCGCGTTCGCGCACGCGTTCTGCGCGCCCGGATCGTCGGTCGTCTTCGCGCCGCTGTTGGCCGACACGCGCGTCGCCGCATAGCCGGTGAAATCGTCGAGCGCGCCCTGCAGCGCGCCGATGCACGACGTGCACACCGCGCGCACGAAGATCTGCGCGAACGGCAGCTTGAACAGCGGCGCGTCGTTGACGGCGAGGCCGGGGCTCGTGCCCATCATCCCGTCGATGGCCTTGTGCGTGCGGTACGCGGGCACGAACACGTCGTCGACGACGATGTCGTGGCTGCCCGTCGCGCGCAGGCCGAGCACGTCCCAGTCCTGCTGGATCCGGTAATCGGATTTCGGCAGCAGGAAGGTGCGGTATTCGGGCGGCTGGCCGGCAACGGCTGCCGGCACCAGCGCGCCGAGGAACACCCATTCGCACAGTTCGCTGCCGCTCGAGAACTTCCAGTGGCCCGACAGGCGGAAGCCGCCGTCGACCGGCGTCACGCGGCCGACCGGCATGTAGGTCGACGCGATCAGCGTCGCCGGATCGTTGCCCCACACGTCCTGCTGCGCGCGCTCGTCGAACAGCGCGAGCTGCCAGTTGTGCACGCCGACGACGCCGTACACCCACGCGGTCGACATGCAGCCGCGCGCGAGCGCCATCTGGATGTCGAAGAAGGCCTGCGGGTCGAGCTCGTAGCCGCCGTAGCGCTTCGGCTGCAGCACCTTGAAGAAGCCGGCGGCCTGCATGTCGGCGATCGTCTCGGCCGGGATCCGGCCCTGCGCGTCTGCCTGCGCGGCGCGGCCGGCCAGCGTCGGCGCCAGTGCCTCGGCCCGGGCGATCAGCGTGGCGGCCAGTGCGTTCGAATCGTTGTCGCGATGCACGAATGTCTCCTGTGAAGCGGGTGATGCGCCGCGGCGCGTGCCCCGCTCTCGTTCAAAGTTGTTCGGCGCGGCCTGGCCGCGGGCGATGCTCGCCACCACCGATGGTCGGCTTCGCGCGACCGCGCCGCATCGTCCGACCGGACGGGACGACGGGCGCGGCCCGGTGCATCACGCGCAGGCGCGCTCCTTCTCCTTGTTGAAGAACGGGATCACGTGCTCGCCGATGTTGCGGATAGTCTCCATCTGCGCTTCGTGCGGCACCGTGCCCATCTGGCACAGGAACAGCACTTCGTCGACGCCGGCTTCCTGCAGGCGGCCGACATAGCCGATGCAGTCGTCCACCGTGCCGTACGCATGGTTCGGGTTCATCATCGCGAGCGCCGGGTCGGCGAAGTTCACGACGACTTCCTCCGATGCGAAGCGCGAGCGGATCACCATTTCGCCGGTATCGGCCTGCACGAGGTCGTCGCCCCACTTCGCCGGGTCCGGACGCTCGCCGCCCGTGTACCAGTACGCGAGCGATTCCATGAAGTAGCGCTGGCCGCGGATGCCGATCTTGCGGGCGGCCTGGCCGTCGGCCATCACGACCGTCGGGCACAGGGCCGCGAGGTGCTGGGTCGGGCGGAAGCCGACCTGGTCTTCCGGCTTGCGGTTCGCCCACGCTTCGCGGTACACCGCGTTCTTCTTCGCCACTTCGTCGGGGCCGCCGAAGCCGAGCACCAGCGCGCCCATCCCGCGCTGGCCGGCGCGCAGCAGCGCGTCGGTGTTGGTACACGCGAGGTACATCGGCGGGTGCGGATCCTGGAACGGCTTCGGGTGGATCGGGCGCTTCGGGATCTTGATGTACTTGCCGTCGTGCTCGATCTCGTCCTGCACGAACATCTTCGGCACGAGGTACATCGATTCGTCGATCATCGGCTGCAGTTCGTTGAGGTCGTAGCCGAACGCGCCGGCTTCCTGCTGGCTGCCGCCCTTGCCGACGCCGAAGTGCACGCGGCCGCCGGACAGGATGTCGAGCAGCGCGACGCGCTCCGCAACCTTGATCGGGTGGTTCATCGCCGGCGGCAGGCACACGACGCCGTGGCCGAGGCCGATGCGCGTCGTGCGGCCGGCCAGGTAGGCGAGGAAGGTCTCCGGCGCGCTCATGTGCGCATAGTTGGTCAGCGACGTGTGCTCCACGCACCAGATCGTGTCGAAGCCGACCTGCTCGGCGAGCAGCGCCTGTTCGACCGTCTCCTTGAACACCCGGTGGTCGCCCTCGCGCGATGCGTCGGTGGTCTGGGCTTCGTAGATGAGGGAAAACTTCATTGCGTGCGTCTCCATGTATGTTGGACGAGTCGGGGTCGTGCAGCCCGCCCGCACGATACGGACGAAGCGCGACGGTCCACGAATGGGAGTGTCGGCGCGTGGACGGGCGCAGACATCGTCTGTTCGGAGTACCGGCACGCCGGCGGGGACAGAGGGGTTTCACCGTCATCCGATCGGACTGCGTAACGCGGCGAACGGCGCGCTAGCATCGAACGGCGGGCGCGTTGCGCGCGCCGACCAACGACAAGGGAGAGAGGGGATGAAGGTTTCGATGCTGCTGTATCCGGTCGACGACATCGACACGGCGCTGCCGTTGTTCGTCGACGGGCTGGGCCTGAACGTGAAGTTCCGCGACGGCGACCGCTATTGCGCGCTCGACGGCGGCCCGCTGACGATCGCGCTGGTCGCGGGCGACGAGCAGATCGTCGAGCGCGCGGCGCTCACGCTGCGCGTGGACGAGGACGACGACCTGTATGCGGCGATGGCGCGGGTCGTGAAGGCCGGCGCATCGGTGCGCGTGCCCGTGCAGGCCGGGCCGCATGAATACCGCGCGGTGCTGGAGGACAAGAACGGCGCGCTGCTCGTGATTTCGCAGAAACGGTCCGCATGACGGCACGCGGCGCAGGCGCCGGATGCGGGCGCCGCGCGCGTGGCGGATCCGTTACGCGTCCGCGTCTGCGCCCGGCGTGCTCAGGTCGCTCGCTTCCAGCAACTCGAGCAGCGTGCGCGCCGGCTGGCTGAGCCGCTTCGCGGCCAGTGCGATGAATTCGATGTCGGGCAACGCGGGCAGCGCGTCGCCGTTGACCAGCGGCGCGAGCCCCCGCGTCGACAGATAGTGCGACGTCGCGGTCAGGCCGG
>NZ_JAAGPB010000625.1:0-243 GCF_017104585.1 Burkholderia sp. Ac-20392 | reverse complement strand
GCGGATCATTAAAAAAAAAAAAAAAAAAAAACGAAATTTATAGATAGAAATAAGAGAATAAAACAAGTCAGTTACAATAAGTAAAGTGACAATTTAACTATACATAACAACATGAATAAACATACGTTGTTACTACAATCATATAGATGTGTGAATATGAGCTATGATATAGTCAATCTCTATTGATACTAAATCATTCACTTGGAAACATCGTGATTACGGTCATACGCACACTAGCGCGAA
>NZ_JAAGPB010000624.1:0-4267 GCF_017104585.1 Burkholderia sp. Ac-20392 | reverse complement strand
GCCGCCACGACGATTGCGGTTGCGATCGCCGCCGCGTTCGCCACGCTGCTCGGACTTCTCGGTGCGATCGCCGTGCGCCGGACGGGCTGCCTGCTCCTTCGCCGGTGCCGGAGCAACCGGTGCGGGTGCGGGCGCCGGCGACACGCCGAACAGACCTTTCAGCCAGCCGATGAAGCCGCCGCTGGCCGGCGCGACAGGCGTGGGCGCTGCAACGGGTTCGACCGGGCGCTGCGGTGCCGGGCTCGGTGCCGGACGCTCGGGCGTGATGCCCTTGACCGCGGCTTCCTGCTTCGGCTTCACTTCCGCCGCGCGCTTGCTGTAGCCGGTTTCCGACTCGAGTTCGCGGGCGGCTTCCTCGGCCATCTTCCAGGACGCGCGCGGATCGTCGAGACGTGCGTCGTCGTGGCGCAGGCGCTCGAGCTTGTAGTGCGGCGTATCGAGGTGCTTGTTCGGGATCAGCACGATGCCGACCTTGAAGCGCGACTCGATCTTGTTGATTTCCTGACGCTTTTCGTTGAGCAGGAAGGCGGTCACCTCGACCGGCACCTGGCAGTGGATCGCCGCGGTGTTTTCCTTCATCGCTTCTTCCTGAATGATCCGCAGGACTTGCAGCGCGGACGATTCGGTATCGCGGATGTGGCCGGTGCCGTTACAACGCGGGCAGGTCACGTGGCTGCCTTCCGACAGGGCCGGACGCAGGCGCTGGCGCGACAGTTCCATCAGGCCGAAGCGGGAGATCTTGCCCATCTGGACGCGGGCGCGGTCGTGCTTGAGCGCGTCTTTCAGGCGCTGCTCGACTTCGCGCTGGCTCTTGGCCGATTCCATGTCGATGAAATCGATCACGATCAGGCCGCCGAGGTCGCGCAGGCGGAGCTGGCGGGCGACTTCGTCGGCTGCTTCGAGGTTCGTGCGGGTCGCCGTTTCCTCGATGTCCGCGCCCTTGGTCGCGCGCGCCGAGTTCACGTCGATCGCGACGAGCGCTTCGGTGTGGTCGATCACGATCGCGCCGCCCGACGGCAGCGGCACCGTGCGCGAGTACGCGGTCTCGATCTGGTGTTCGATCTGGAAGCGGGAGAACAGCGGCACGTCGTCGTGGTAGCGCTTCACCTTCGCGACGTTGTCCGGCATCACGATATCCATGAAGGCGCGGGCCTGATCGTGGATTTCGTTCGTATCGATCAGGATTTCGCCGATATCGGGCTGGAAATAGTCTCGGATCGCGCGGATCACGAGGCTCGATTCCAGATAGATCAGCATCGGCTGGCCGGCGTTGCCGCTTTGCGACGCTGCTTCGATCGCGCGCCACAGTTGAAGCAGGTAGTTCAGGTCCCACTGCAGTTCCTCGGCGCTGCGGCCGATGCCCGCGGTACGGGCGATCATGCTCATGCCGTCCGGGATCTGCAGTTGCGCCATCGTCTCGCGCAGTTCCTGACGCTCGTCGCCTTCGATCCGGCGCGACACGCCGCCGCCGCGCGGATTGTTCGGCATCAGCACCAGGTAGCGGCCGGCGAGCGAGATGAACGTGGTGAGGGCAGCGCCCTTGTTGCCGCGCTCTTCCTTCTCGACCTGGACGATCAGCTCCTGGCCTTCGCGCAGGGCATCCTGGATGCGCGCGGAGCGCATGTCGATGCCTTCCTTGAAGTACTGGCGGGCGACTTCCTTGAACGGCAGGAAGCCGTGGCGGTCTTCGCCGTAATTGACGAAGCACGCTTCGAGGGACGGCTCGATGCGGGTGATGACACCTTTGTAGATATTGCCTTTGCGCTGTTCGCGCCCGGCTGTCTCGATGTCGATGTCGATGAGCTTCTGCCCGTCGACGATGGCGACGCGCAGCTCCTCCTGCTGCGTCGCATTGAACAGCATGCGTTTCATGAACGACTCCAGGCGGCTCTGCTGGCGGCGCCTCGCGGTTGTCAGTCGCGAGGGCGGGAACGACGGCAGGCCGCGCCTTGTTGTGTTGTCACAAGCACGCTGGAGCGGGAACGATGGCGGGGAGAATTGCCTGAAGAGGCGCTTGGGCCCGAAAGACGGGGCCGGCGGCCATAGGGCACCTGCGAACACGGCTTCAAAGCACGGCGTCCACACACCGCACGCTGTCAAAGCGCGCTAAGCCTGAGGCCGGGCACTGCCGCGGGGCGCGTCGCCATGCGACGCGCGTGCCAACGGGCGGCAGATGCTGCGGCTTGGGCCGCAGCGGGGAGTATCGAATCCAGCCCGACTTTCCCGCCTGGGGTGTACTTCCCTGGTTTGACGTCGCCAGGCTCCACACGCTTCGCGGAGCCAAATCGGGCGCAACGCCGTAATTTTCGCAACCGGCAGCCTGCGCGGACGCACTTCGCGCCGTCGGGCTGCCGATCAAATTCTTTTCAACCAACTTTCCGTTACCGCGGCGCCTTGCCGACCGAATCCGCCTGTGGGCGCGATCCTTGCCGACGGGCGGCGCCGTGCGTGCAACTTGCTGCATCTCTTTGATTAGGGGCGAGCAGCAGACCCCCGGCGCAAGTAAAATAGCGGTTTGCGCTTGCGCCTTGCCCGGTTGGTCCGGGCCGGCCGGTGAGGCCGCCCGCAACGTCAGGCTGGGCAAAATTATATTCAGTATGAACGAGTTAGGCAAAATATCCCAGAATTCGGTCGCAAGCGGCCAGGTATCGATGCTCGAGATCGACGAAAGCTCGGCCGGTCAGCGTATCGACAATTTCCTTTTGCGCGTCTGTAAAGGCGTGCCGAAAAGCCATATTTACCGGATCCTGCGCAGCGGCGAAGTGCGCGTGAATAAGGGTCGGGTCGATGCGCAGTACCGGCTCGCGCTCGGCGACCTCGTCCGCGTGCCGCCCGTCCGCGTGGCCGCAGCCGACCTTGCGCGCGCCGAAGCCACCATCGTGCCGCCCGCGCACTTCGACGTGCTGTTCGAGGACGACGCGATGCTCGTCATCAACAAGCCGGCCGGGGTTGCCGTCCACGGCGGCAGCGGCGTCGCGTTCGGCGTGATCGAGCAGATGCGCCAGGCGCGCCCGCGCGCGAAATTCCTCGAACTCGTGCACCGGCTCGACCGCGAGACGTCCGGGGTCCTGATGCTCGCGAAGAAGCGCACGGCGCTGGTGGGCCTGCATGAACAGATCCGCGAGAACAAGATGGACAAGCGCTACTTCGCGTGCGTCCACGGCGAATGGCAGTCCGACTGGGGGCGTCGCCGCGCGGTGAAGGCGCCGCTGTTCAAGTATTCGACCCCGGAAGGGGAGCGCCGCGTGCGTGTGCAGGACGACGGGCTGCCGTCGCATACGGTGTTCAACCTCGTCGACCTCTGGCCCGAGTACGCGCTTCTCGAAGCGGAACTCAAAACGGGGCGGACCCATCAGATCCGTGTGCACCTCGCGCATCTCGGCCTGCCGATCGCCGGCGACGCCAAGTATGGCGATTTCGCACTGAACAAGGCGCTGGCGCGCGCGAATGCGCAGCCGTCGTTGAAACGGATGTTCCTGCATGCGTACCGGCTGCGGCTCGCTCACCCGCTGACCGGTGAGGCGCTGCAGTTCGATGCGCCGCTGCCGGACGAATGCCGGCGCTTCCTCGATCAACTCAGCGCACTGCGCGATACCGCCTGAACCGCATGGCTCGACAGCAATTTGACCTGATCGTCTTCGACTGGGACGGCACGCTGATGGATTCGACTGCGCACATCGCGCACAGTATCCAGGCCGCATGCCGCGATCTCGGCCTGCCCACGCCGTCCGACGAGGCGTCGCGCTACGTGATCGGCCTCGGCCTGCGCGATGCGCTGCAGATTACGGCTCCGACCCTGGATCCGTCCGACTACTCGCGGCTCGCCGAGCGCTACCGCTATCACTATCTGCTCGACGACCAGCGCATCGAGCTGTTCGCCGGCGTGCGCGAACTGCTCGCCGAGCTGCGCGACACGGGCTATCTGCTCGCCGTTGCAACCGGCAAGGGGCGGGTCGGGCTGAACCGCGTGCTGGACCAGTCGAAGCTGACGAGCCTGTTCGATGCGACGCGCTGCGCCGACGAAACCTTCTCGAAGCCGCATCCGGCGATGCTGCATGAGCTGTCCCGGGAATTGGGGCAGGACCTGTCGCGCACCGTGATGATCGGCGACACGACGCACGACCTGCAGATGGCTGCGAGTGCCGGGGCGGCGGGCGTCGGCGTCGCGTACGGCGCGCACACGGCCGATGCACAGATCGGAAGAGCGTCGTGGAGGGGAAGAGTGTATATGTCTGTGTAGGTCGTGGTGTTCGCCGTAGCATACATA
>NZ_JAAGPB010000623.1:0-4269 GCF_017104585.1 Burkholderia sp. Ac-20392 | reverse complement strand
CGATGTGGCGGCCGCGGCCGACGTCAACGACGGCGCACGCGAAGCGTACGCGCTGTGCCGGCCGCCCGGCCATCACGCACGCCGCGACGCGGCCGGCGGCTTCTGCTACCTGAACAATGCGGCGATCGCCGCGCAGTCGCTGCTCGGCCGCCACCGCCGGGTCGCGATCCTCGACACCGACATGCATCACGGTCAGGGCGTGCAGGAGATCTTCTACGGCCGCGACGACGTGCTGTACGTGTCGATCCACGGCGACCCGACCAACTTCTACCCGGTCGTCGCGGGCTACGAGGAAGAGACGGGCACGGGGGCCGGCGACGGATTCAACCTCAACCTGCCGATGCCGCACGGCGCGCCGGAGTCGGCGTTCTTCGAGCGGCTCGACGACGCGTTGCGCGCGCTCGCACGGTTCCAGCCCGACGCACTCGTGCTCGCGCTCGGCTTCGATATCTACAAGGACGATCCGCAATCGCAGGTGGCCGTCACGACCGACGGCTTCGGGCGGCTCGGCGGCGCGATCGGCGCACTCGGGTTGCCGACGGTGATCGTGCAGGAAGGCGGCTATCACCTCGACAGCCTCGACGCGAACGCGCGTGCGTTTTTCGGCGGATTCGCCGCCGCGCGCTGACCGGCACGGCGGGGCCCGATCGCATGCGTGCGGACTCAAGATTTCCGCACGCATGCCGATAATTCGCGCATATGCTGGATGGATGCACGAAGGAGGGCCGAACGATGAGAGCCGGCCAAATCAGACGCAGTGCCATCGCGCTCGCGGCGCTGGGCGTAGGGTCGTTCGCCAGCGCGGCCGATCCGTCGATTCCGCTGCGCGTCAGTCTCACCATTCCCGAAACCTGCACGATCGGCCCCGGCGTGCCGCCGGCCGTCGATGCCGATGGGCCGAGCGTCAATTGCGCGCACGGTACGCCGTTCGTGCTCAGTCACGCGCCGCTGCCCGATGTGCGGTCGGCGCCGCGCAGCATCGGCGCGGGAGTGCTTCCCACCTGGACCGTCACGTTCTGAACGGCGTGCGCGGCGTGTGCGCCTGCCCATGCTGTGGAACCAAACGCTAGAAACTGATCGTCGCGGTGATCGTGTCGCTGTAGTTGCCGGGCGCGGGCGTCGTTTGCGCGGGCACTGCGCCGTACACGGTCACGACCTGCGACGTACCCGTGCCGACACCCGTGACCGTCGAGCTGCCGCCCGTGCCGTCGCCCCACGCGATCGAGCGTGCGGCATCCGTGTAAAGCCCGTAGCCGATCGTGCCGCCTCCGCCGCTGCGCTGCATGTGGCGCGCGGTCACGCTGCCGCTGCTGCCGCCGTTCAGCGCCACCTTCCACGCGTCGCCGTTGGTGCACTGCGCGGTGATCGAACCGGTCGCCGCGAGCGCGCCCGACAGCACGCTCGCCGTGCCGAAGCTGACGTTGGTCGCGCTGATGTTGCAGTTGTTGATGACGTTGGCGGTCGCGCTGAACGGGAAGGTGCCGTTCGACGCCGTCAGAGACGCGCAGCTTGGCGCACCGAGCAGGTAGAACCCCGCGTTGATCGAGGTCGTGTTGCCGCCGAACGTCTGCGAGTAGGTCGTCGTGCTGTTGCCGGTCGTCGGCACGGTCGGCTGGTTCGACGTGATCTGTCCGTAGATCGTGACCGTGGCGCTGGCGCTCGTGCCGAGCGCGGGTTTGACGAGCGTCACCGATGCCGGCGTCGTGCCGGAGTAAATGGAGCCCCACGCGACCGAATGCCCGCCATCGAGAAAGAGGTCGTACTGCATCGTGTTGGTGCCGTTGACGAGGCTGCGCGGGCTCGTGCCGCCGAGACTCAGGCACACGAGCACGTTCGGCGTCAGCGTGATGGCCGACCACGTGCAGGTGATGCTGACGGTGCCGGTTGCGGCGACCGACGCGCGCGAGATCGGGCTGACCGAGCCGAAGCTCACCGTCGACGCGGTGGCCGTGCACGATTCGGCCTGCGCATCGTGCGGCACGCCGCACCACATGGCGAAGGCGACGAACAGGAGCAGTGCGAACCTCATGGCGCGGCCCGGCAGGTGAGCGGGCCGATGGTCGGCAGCGTGCCGTTGCCGGGCGCCGTGAACGCGAATGCCGCGACGCAGCGCTGCGTGCCGTAATCGATCACGAGGTGGTTGTCCTCCTTCAGTCCGTCGATGAACGTGAGTCCGTCGTACCCGACGATCGTGTCCGCACCGCTTTCCGCGTGATGCACGTGCGCGCCGGCCGGCAGCGGACGGCCGGCGGCGTCGCGCAGGATCACCGACGCCGCGCGATAGCGCGACACGCCGAAATGCGCGACCACGCCCGATTGCGCCTGCGGCACGACCGTCATCGACGTGCGGGCGATCCGCGCATCGGCGGGCAGCTTCATCGAGTCGATCGCGATCTGGTTGTTCTGGTATGCGTTCAGGTCGGGCACGAGCAGGTGCCCCGCGCGATCGGTCGTGCCGATCACGCGGTTCTCGTGCAGCACCGGAATCCCCGCGACGCCGTCGGTCGACACGAGCGCGAAGCCGTCGTCGATGCGGCGCGACACCTGCAGGCTGCGATCCATGAAGACGAGCGCGCCGCTGACGTCGAGCGACGCGCCGGTCTGGCGGTCGATGTTCTGCGCGGCCGCGATGACTTCGCCTGCATGGCCGAGATAGCGCAGTTGCGCCTGCCGGTAGGGCACCGCGCCCGTGCCGCCGGTCTGCACGCCCCAGCCCCAGCCGCCGTCGTAGTCGGGCGGCCGGCTCGCGTCGACGGTGTAGTTCGACTGGCCGCGCTGCCGGCCGACGGTCGCATTGATCGACGTGTTGCGGCCGAGCCCGATGTTCAGCGACACGAACGCGCCGTTCGCGCCCTGCTGCGCGAAGTCGCGGTACGCACTCACGCTCACCGACGCGAGATCGCCGAAGCTCAACGTGTAGGACACCGTGCCGATCCGGGCGCTCGGGCCTTGCGGCAGCCGGAAGCCGATATAGCTGAGCGACAGCGTCTGGCGGTGCATGAACGGCAGTGCGAGCGTCGCCTGGTCGGTCGCCGACGGCACCGGCGAGCCGTCGCGCGACGCGAGGTCGCCGTAGCGGCCGAATGCGCGGATCGTCTGCGCGTTGATCGAGAAGCGCGGTTCGATCACCTGGTAGCCGACGCTCACCTGCGTGCCCGGATAGCGGCCGGCGCTGCCCGCGACCGCGCCGCTCACGACGCCCGCATAGCCGAGCCGCATCAGTGCGCCGACGCCGGCGTTGACCACGCCGCCGGTCGCTTCCGCATGCCCCTCGACGGTCAGCGCATCGGTGATGCCGCGCCGCATCGAGCCGCTGACGGCCGGTCGCGCGTCGTAGTCGAACGACTGCAGCCCGTAGTTGCGGCGCAGGAAGCCGGCTTCGAACGAATAGCTCGACAACCCGGCGGACAGCATGCGCGTATCGACGTAGAGCGGCACCGACGTCGCGACGGTGCGCCCGAGCGCGTCGCGCGTGATGACGGTCGCCTGGCCAGCGCCGGTGATGCCCGGCACGTCGTGGATGATGAACGGGCCGCTCGGCACGTTGCCGGTGTACTGGCGCACGTTGTTGATGTACAGGTCGACCGCCGACGGCACGGCGGCGGAGCCCGCCAGCGACGGAATCGGGAACGTCACGAGATCGGGCCGCAGCGCGAAGTTGCTGCGCCACTGGAAGCCGCCGAGGCGCACCGAGCGCGTCCACGCGAGCGATCCCGAGATCGCGTCGCCGATCTGCGTCGTACTCGGCCGTGCCGGGTCCGAGCGGCTCCACGACGTATCGAAGCGCGTATAGCGCCGCTGGCCGTTGTAGAAATACGCGGTGCCCGTCGTGTTGAACACGCCGTTCGGGTCGAAGTAGCGCACGCCGGTGTAGAGCGAGAACTGCCGCTCGCCGATCGTCTGCGCGTACGCCTCGTAGTTGATCGCGACGCCGCGCGACGCGCTGGCCTCTTGCGTCGCCGGCAGCGCGCGGCTGTCGACCGCGTACGGTCGGCGCAGCGTGTCGGGCATCTGCAGGTCGACGCTCTGGTGTGCCGCGTCGTAGCGGTAGCGCAGGCCGGGAATCGTGTCGAGGTCGACGGTCGCCGCGTCGGCGATGCCGAGCCGGTCGGTTGCGAAGCCGATCGTGCGCAGGTCGGCGCCGCTTGCCGACAGATGGCCGTCGCGTTCGCGGAAGTGCGCGAGCAGCGCGGTGCTTTCGCCGTTGACGCTGACTTCGAGGACCACGTCGTGCGTGCTGTCGGTCATCACGAGTGCGGCGGGCTCGTG
>NZ_JAAGPB010000622.1:0-4310 GCF_017104585.1 Burkholderia sp. Ac-20392 | reverse complement strand
CGCCGTTCGCGAGCATCAGCGCGCCGGATACGAGGCGCAGGCTGCCGAAGCTGGCCGCGTCGATCCGCCCGGCCTGCAGCGCGAGTCGGCACAGCAGCGAATTCGACGCGAAGGCGAGCATCGCGACCGACGTCAGCGCGACGACGCGCACACCGGGCCGGACATGCAGCGCGAAGGCGGAGGCGGGCGGTCGCATCGCGGGCCTCACGCGTGGCTGGCGACGATCAGCACGGCTGCGCCGAACAATGCGACGCCGAGCGGCGCGGTGAGCGCCTGCCCCCACGACGCATTCTTCTCGAGGGCCATCAACGCGGCGAGCGCCAGCATCCAGCCGAGACTGCCAACGCCGACGACGAACATCAGCAGCATCAGCGCCCAGCAGCAGCCGATGCAGAAAAGCCCGTGGCTGACGCCGAGCGCAAACGCGTGACGCATCGGCGTGCGGCCGCGCCAGCGGCTGATCACGAAACTGAAGGGTGTGCGGCACCGGTCGAGGCAGTGCGTCTTGAGCCCGCTGAACTGGAACGCGCCGGCGAGCGCGAAGACGGCCGCGCCGATCAGCCAGCCGCGCCATGCAAGCGCCGGCACCCGCGCGACACCCGTCAGCAGCAGCCCGTGCAGGCCATGTGCGACGAGGCCGAAGCCGCTCCACGTAGCGACGTAGCCGATGCCGACGAGCGCGAGCAGGCGCGTCTGGTCGGGGCGGCTGGCGACGACGCGGGCGAACGCGTCGAACAGCGACAGCGTCGTCGGCAGCATCATTGCGAGGATCATCAGCGTCCAGCCGGCCGCAGCAAACGCGGCCGGCAGCCACAGCGTGCCGCCGGGCAGCGCACGGCAAAGCGCGCCAAACGGTTCGGCCAACGCGCTGTCACCGTGGTCGAGGTACCGCCCGTACGGACTGCGCGTCCACGCCCACAGGGTGAGCCACGCGAACGCGACGAGACTCGCGAGCACGAGCGGAAACACGCGCCGGTGCAGCGACGCAGCCATGACCGTTGGCGGGCGATCGCGCTTCACGCGTCGAACAGGAACGTGCTCTGCAGCGCGTTGTGATTCTTCAGGTCGACGTCGATGCCGATCGCCGCATTCTTCGACCGATAGACGGGCGCCTTGCCGACGAACACCGGCGCGCCGGGCACCGTCGAGAACACGGTGTCGGTCAGCGTCGTCTGCGCGCCGCTCGGGCCGAGGTAGGGCTCGAGTTCCGCGTGGTAGTCGGTGCCGATCGACAGCGTGCCGCGCGCCCCTTCGACATTGAACGTGATGGGGGCGCGTTCGACCGATACGACCTTGCCGATCAGTTTGGCGAGGTCGGCGATCGGGCCGCCGGCCTGGCCCGTGTAGACCTTGAGCAGCGCCTGCTCCTGCGCCTCGGACGCCGTGTCGCTGAGATAGATCGCAGCCGTCCAGTTGCCTTGCAGGATGTTGCCCGGCACGCGACACACCGCGGCGATCGTGTTGCCGCCCACGTCGACGCCGTCGATGGTGCCCTTGTCGACATGCCACGCGACGATCGTGTCGCAGACGCCGAAATCGGGGTCCTCGCCGATCCAGCACGGGCAGAGTACGCGACAGTTGCAGACCTCGAGCAGACGGCCTTCAAGGTGATAGCTCATGATTCCCTCCAGGGGGCGACGGCGAATGCACGTTGGGCTGGGGGAGGAAGCTGACTGACGAATCGTCACCCCGCTCGGCGATGCGAACGCGAAATGCGCTGAGGAATGCGCGGAAGCGGAGACGGGATGGATGCGATAGCGCGGGCCTGAAGCGGCGTATCGATTTTCAAGTGTAGGTGCGAAGGGCCGATATGCAAGCCGTCGCATGCCGCGACACCGGCTGACAAGCCAGCGCGCGTGCGCTAGCATCGCGATCGGTGTCGCCGCGAGACGGCGGCCGATGCGCGACAGCGCGGCAAGCCCGGCACCGGGTTCCACGACTTCAACGAACAACAAGGAGCATCCATGCGTGTCTTGACCGGTCTGCTGTGCTCGCTCGCGCTGGCGGCGAACGTCGCCCATGCGCAGGCGAATTGTGCCGATGCGACGGATCAGGCGGCGATGACCGCATGCGCCGATCGCGCATACAAGAAATCCGACGGGGAACTGAACCGGACCTACCAGGCCGTCACCGCGCGCCTGCGCGATGCGCGGCCGCTCGCCGACAAACTCGTGAATGCGCAGCGTGCGTGGATCACGTATCGCGATGCCGAATGCAACTTCTCCAGCGCGAACGCCGAGGGCGGCAGTGCGTATCCGATGGTCGTGTCGACCTGCCTCGATGATCTGACGAAAGCACGCACCGAAACGCTAAAGGGCTATCTGTCGTGCGAGGAAGGCGATCTCGCGTGCCCGGTGCCGGCCAGGTAAGCGAGGGGCGCCGCCCGACCGGGCGCATGCCGCGCGGCCGGTGGCGCCCGCCGTCCATCCGCTGCCAGGCGTCGTCCGTTACACGTCGTCCGTTTCGTCGAGCAGCTTGTGCCGCATCGCGTAACGCACCAGCGCCGCTTCGTGCGGCATCTGCATCTTTTCCAGAATCCGCGTCTTGTACGTGCTGACCGTCTTCGCGCTCACGCACAGCGCGTTGGCGATCTCGGTCAGCGTCTGGCCGGCGGCGATTCGTCGGAACACGTCGAATTCGCGGTCGGACAGCCGCTGGTGCGGCAGCGTCTCGGCCGGCTCGTTCAGGCTCTGCGCGAACTGCTCGGCCATCGCGAGGCTCACGTAGACGCCGCCCGATGCGACCTTCGTGACCGCGCCGACCAGCTCGGCGCTCGCGCTTTCCTTCGTCAGGTAGCCCGACGCGCCGGCGCGGAACGCGCGCACCGCGTATTGCTGCTCCGCGTGCATGGTCAGCACGAGGACCCGCAGCGCGGGCTTCTCGTCCTTGATCTGCTTGATGAGTTCGACGCCGTTGCGGCCCGGCATCGACAGGTCGAGCACGAGCACCTGCGCGGGCGTGGCGCGCACGAGCGCGATCGTCGACGGGCCGTCGCAGGCTTCGCCGGCCACCTCGAATCCGGTGGCGTTCTGGAGGATGTGCCGCAGACCGTCGCGTACGAGCGTATGGTCGTCGGCGATGAGCACCTTGATCATGTGATGAGCGTTTCCTGTTGGACGGTACTGAGCGGGAACGCGACGGTGATCGAGAAACCGCGCGCGAGCGCGGTGTCGATCGTCACGGTGCCGCCCAGCATGTGGGCGCGTTCGCGAATGCCGATCAGGCCGAACGATTTGTCTTCGTGGGCCGGGCCGCCGGGCGCCGAGCCGCGGCCGTTGTCCGCGACGCGCAACACGCAGAAGCCTTCCTCGACGTCGAGCCGCAGTGCGACGCGCGTCGCATCCGCGTGGCGCGCGACGTTCGTCAGCGCTTCCTGGACGATCCGGAACAACGTGGTCGCGCCCGCGCTGGTGAAGGTGAGGCCGCCGGTTTCGATGTGCCGTTCGACATCGATCCCGTAGCGGTTCGTGAAATCGTTCGCGAGCCATTCGATCGCCGGCACGAGGCCGAGATCGTCGAGCATCACGGGTCGCAGGTCGGCCGCGATGCGCCGCACCGACGCGACCGTCGCGTCGATCAGCCGCCGCATGCCCTGCAGGTGCGTCTGCACGTCTTCGTCGGGTTGCGTGCGGCCGGGCACGCGCAACTGCTGCTCGACCACCGACAGATCCATCTTCAGCGCGGTGAGCTGCTGGCCGAGGTCGTCGTGCAGTTCGCGCGCGATGCGGGTCTTTTCCTCTTCGCGCACGTTCTGCAGGTTCGCCGACAGTTCGCGCAACTCCTCACGCGACAGCTTCAGCGCATTCTCCGCACGCTGCCGCTCGGTGATGTCGCGCAGCATCACCGTATAGAGCTTGCCCGACGCGTCGCGGATCTGCGAGATCGACGCTTCGATCGGAAACTCCTCGCCGTTGGCGCGCAGCCCGAACAGCACCCGCTGGCGGCCCATCTGCCGCTCGGACACGCCCGTCACGCCGAACTGGTCGACGTGCTTCGCGTGCGCGGCGCGGAACCGCTCGGGGATGAAGCGCGACAGCGGCGCGCCGATCGCCTCCATCGCGGACACGCCGAACACCTGCTCGGCCATCGGGTTGAAGATCACGACCGTCTGCTTTTCGTCGATCGTGATGATCGCCTCCATCGACGAACGGATGATGCCCATCATCCGCGCCTCGTTGAGGATGCCGCGGCTGCTCGCGCCCGAATCGGCGGCGCCGGAACGGCCGCGCAACAGCGCATGGACGAGCACCGCGAACGCGATCGACGCGATCAGCCCGGCGGCGAGCACGGTGCCGGCCGCGCGTTGCGCG
>NZ_JAAGPB010000621.1:0-4321 GCF_017104585.1 Burkholderia sp. Ac-20392 | reverse complement strand
CGGGCGCTACACGTTCGGCTGAACGCCGCGCCCCGGTTCGTTTTCCTGCTTTGCCGCGTAAACGTCGAATGAGCGGAGTGTGGCGCTCCCGCTCGTGTACGGCCCTTGAGACACCCCCGCCGCGCCGCGGCGAAACGGACGTTTACGCGCTTTTTATACCCCGACGCGATCCTTTGCCGCGATCTTCACGCGAACCTTCATAAGATGGTTGCGTGGAAACGGAAGCCGCACGCGAGTACGCGCGAAGGCAGCCGGCTCGCCTGACCGATGCCGGCTGCCTTCGCGCCGGCGCGCCGGCAAAAGGAAACCGCCATGTCTCTCGCCCCCCTGACAGGCCCGCGCCCCGCGCAGCCGGGCCATGCGCGCACGGCCGCGCGTTCGATGTTCGATCCCTCGCTCGTGCGTCCGGCGATCGCCGATTCGTTCCGGAAACTCACGCCGCGCACGCAGTTCCGCAACCCGGTAATGTTCTGCGTGTATGTCGGCAGCATCCTGACCACGATCCTGTGGATTGCCGCGCTGTTCGGCCAGGCCGAAGCGCCCGCCGGTTTCATCGTGGCGATCGCGCTGTGGCTGTGGTTCACCGTGCTGTTCGCGAACTTCGCCGAAGCGCTCGCGGAAGGGCGCTCGAAGGCGCAGGCCGCATCGCTGCGCAGTGCGAAACACAACGTGGTCGCGAAGAAGCTCGCGGCGCCGCGTGCGAAGGCGGCCGTCGAGGTGATGGCGTCGGCCGACCTGCGCAAGGGCGACGTCGTGCTCGTCGAAACCGGCGATACGATCCCCGCCGACGGTGACGTGATCGAAGGCGTCGCATCGGTCGACGAATCGGCGATCACCGGCGAATCCGCACCGGTGATCCGCGAGGCGGGGGGCGATTTCTCGTCGGTGACGGGCGGCACGCGCGTGCTGTCCGACTGGATCGTCGTGCGCGTCGCCGTCAATCCGGGCGAAGCGTTCCTCGACCGGATGATCGCGATGGTCGAGGGCGCGAAGCGCAAGAAGACGCCGAACGAAATCGCGCTGACGATCCTGCTCGTCGCGTTGACGATCGTGATGCTGCTTGCCACCGCCACCTTGCTGCCTTTTTCGACGTTCGCGGTCGAGGCGATGAAGGCCGGCCACGTCGTGACGATCACCGCACTCGTTGCGCTGCTCGTGTGCCTGATTCCGACGACGATCGGCGGGCTGTTGTCCGCGATCGGCGTGGCCGGGATGAGCCGGATGATGCAGGCAAACGTGATCGCGACGTCGGGCCGCGCGGTGGAAGCCGCCGGCGACGTCGACGTGCTGCTGCTCGACAAGACCGGCACGATCACGCTCGGCAATCGCCAGGCGTCGGCGTTCGTGCCCGCGCCGTTCGTGACCGAGGAAGCGCTGGCCGATGCCGCGCAACTGTCGTCGCTCGCCGACGAAACGCCGGAGGGCCGCAGCATCGTCGTGCTCGCGAAGCAACGCTTCAACCTGCGCGAGCGCGACATGCAGGCGCTGCATCCGGTGTTCCTGTCGTTCAGCGCGCAGACGCGGATGAGCGGCGTCGACCTTTCCCCCAAGGGGACTTCCTCCGGGGCGCCCGGCCGCGAGATCCGCAAGGGCTCGGCGGACGCGATCAAGCATTACGTCGAGTCCCACGGTGGCCGCGTCACGCGCGAAGTCGAAGCGGTCGTGACCGACATCGCGCGTCGCGGCAGCACGCCGCTCGCGGTGGCGGAGCGAGTCGACGGCGTCGCACGCGTGCTCGGCGTGATCGAGCTGAAGGACATCGTGAAGGGCGGCATCAGGGAGCGCTTCGCGGAACTGCGCAAGATGGGCATCAAGACCGTGATGGTGACGGGCGACAACCGGCTGACGGCCGCGGCGATCGCGGCGGAAGCGGGTGTCGACGATTTCCTCGCGGAAGCGACGCCGGAAACCAAGCTCGCGACGATCCGCGAACATCAGGCGGCAGGCCGCCTCGTCGCGATGACGGGCGACGGCACCAACGACGCGCCGGCGCTCGCGCAGGCCGACGTCGCCGTGGCGATGAACACCGGCACGCAGGCGGCGAAGGAAGCCGGCAACATGGTCGACCTCGACTCGAACCCGACGAAGCTGATCGAGATCGTCGAGATCGGCAAGCAGATGCTGATGACGCGCGGATCGCTGACGACGTTCTCGATCGCGAACGACATCGCGAAGTATTTCGCGATCATCCCGGCCGCATTCGCGACGACGTACCCGCAGCTGCGCGTGCTCGACGTGATGCATCTCGCGTCACCGGCGTCGGCGATCCTGTCGGCGGTGATCTTCAACGCGCTGATCATCGTCGCGCTGATCCCGCTCGCGCTGAAGGGCGTGCGCTATCGCCCGCTCGGCGCCGCGCCGCTGCTGCGCAGGAACCTGCTGCTGTACGGCTTCGGCGGCGTGCTGCTGCCGTTCCCGTTCATCAAGCTGATCGACATGGTGCTGGTGGCATGCGGATGGGCCTGAGCATGGGCGCGCATCATGTCGCGTGCGCAGGCGCTGCCGCATGAGTGAACCGGCCGTCGTCATCGTGATCGTCGACGAAGACAGGTTCATCCGGCATTTCGTCCGTGTCGCGCTGAAGGCCGAACACATGCACGTCTGCGAGGCCGCGACCGGTGCGGCGGGCGTGGCGGCCGTCGGCGCGCGCCGTCCCGACCTGATCGTCGCGGACACGAACCTGCATGACATGGGCGGCACCGTACTGATCCGTGCGCTGCGCGCGTGCTCGGCTGCGCCGCTGATCGTGCTGTCGGCGCTGAGTGCGGAAAGCGACAAGGTGGCCGCGCTCGACGCAGGCGCGGACGACTACCTGACCAAGCCATTCGGCGCCGCCGAGCTGATCGCGAGAATTCGTGCGCACCTGCGGCGGCAAGCCGGTGGCGGGCGCCTCGATGCGGTGCGAGTGTGCTTCGGCGACGTGAGCGTCGATCTCGGCGATCGCCAGGTGTTGCGCGGTGGGGCGCGCGTGCATCTGAGTCCGATCGAATTCCGCTTGCTGGCCGTGCTCGCGCATCATGCGGGCCGGCCGCTCACGCACGACCGTCTGCTGAACGAGGTGTGGGGCGCGACGCACGGCAAGGATGCGCACTATCTGCGCGTGTATGTCGGCCACCTGCGGCGCAAGCTGGAGCGTGATCCGAGGCGGCCCGCGTACATCGTCACGGAGACGGGTGTCGGCTACCGGCTCGACGGCGCGCGGTAGCGACGCGTTCAGGGGTTCGCGGCCGTCCTCAGCTCGTCGCTCGCGACGCCGTTCGAGCGTCGCAACTGCGCATCGAATTGCTGCACGCGCAGTGCGACCCGTTGCGCATAGCGCTTCGTGCCGCCGTTGTAGCGCACGAGCGCGGTTTCGACGTCGCCGTCCGCATCGTCGAGATAGCCGCGGAAGATGGCCGCACCGATCCGCACGTTGGTGGCCGGGTCGGACAGGTCTTTCACATGCGCGACGAGATCGCGATGGGCGGTGGGCATCACCTGCATCAACCCGCGCGCGCCGGCGACACTGACCGCGTGGCGATCGAAGCCCGATTCGACCGCGATGATCGCGAGCAGCAGCGCCGGGGCAAGCCCGTAGCGATCCGATTCGGTCTGCACTGCGCGGGCGATCGTGCGCGCATCGGCATACGCGACGTGGAAGCGGTTGCGCAGCGCGATGATGATCGTGTCGAGGGTGGGAGGCGGCGATGCATCGGGCGTGCTGGCGGCGGTGGCCGGCGCTGCAGGCGTGTCGTCGGCATGCGCGGGCAGGGCGATCGACAGCGACAGTGCGATCGGGAATGGCAGCAGAAGCCGCTTCAGGCGCAGGGCCGGATGCACACGCATGCGTGGCAGCGGCCGGTCATACGATGGATAGGTTTCCTGCATGTCGTCGCATCGTGGTTCCGATGCGACGACTGTACGCAGTTATGCGTTGCGACCGTCGAAAGAAACAGGTTCGCCCGATAAATGGCGCGTAAAGACGGGCGACGAGCGCGTTGCGTCACTCGTCGCGGCCGTGCGTATCGCTGCCGCCTTTCGCGAGGCGCCACGCAATCGTGCCGAGTACGCCGACCGCGACGACCAGCGCGCCCCACAGCACGTAGCGGCGCGGTGCGTCGGTATCGACGGCCGGCGTCGGTGCGACCGCCGACACCGGCAACGCCGCGCCGACGCGCGCGGGCCGCACTTCGGGCGCCATGCCGACCAGCAGTGCGTCGCGGCCTCGGTCTGCACCGACACGCCCGGCTGCACGACACCGTCTCGCACCCCTGTCTCGAGCACACGCACCAGCCACGCGGAAAGGTCGTCGAAATGGGCCTTCACCGCCCGCGCGACTTCG
>NZ_JAAGPB010000620.1:0-4151 GCF_017104585.1 Burkholderia sp. Ac-20392 | reverse complement strand
GCCTCCGCATCGGCGGCGGCGGCCGTGTGGCGTTGTGCGGCGGCTTGCGCTTCGGTTTCCGCGGCGGCGTGGCGCTCTGCCGCGGCCTGGGCTTCCGTTGCTGCGGCGCGCGCGAAGGCTTCCGCGCTGCGGGCCGCCTGCTGCGCAGCGTGGTGATCGTGGAGGAGCTGATCGACGCCCATGGTGAGCGAAGCGATCTGATCGTTCAGGTTCATGCGTGTCTTCTCTGCGTAAGACCCGCGATTTTAACCGCTGCGCCGGTAGCGGGCCGCGCGGGACGTGTAACAAAGTGCGCAAAGCGGCGTGAAGCACGCCGCTTTGTGTTACTTCAGGTAGCCCGCGGAGCCGAACCAGTCGAGCGCATCGCGCAGCCCTTCGCGGTACGGGCGCGCACGGTAGCCGAGCTCGCGCTCGGCCTTCGCGGACGTGAAATACATCTTGTTCTTCGACATCCGCAGCCCGTCCACGGTGACGAACGGCTCCTTCTTCGTGAACTTCGCGACCGCTTCCGCCCCGACCGCGAGCGGGTAGAGCGGCCAGCGCGGCAGCGCGATCGTCGGCGCCTTGCGGCCCGTCATCTGCGCGATGTCCGCGAGCATCTGCTGCAGCGGCAGGTTCTCGCCGCCGAGAATGTAGCGCTCGCCGATCCGGCCGCGCTCGAGCGCGAGAAAGTGGCCGTGCGCGACGTCGTCCACATGCACGAGGTTCAGCCCCGTGTCGACGAACGCGGGAATCTTGCCGAGCGCGGCTTCGACGATGATGCGGCCGGTGGGCGTCGGCTTCACGTCGCGCGGGCCGATCGGCGTCGACGGATTGACGATCACGGCCGGCAGCCCTTCGTCCGCGATCATCCGCTCGACCGCGCGTTCCGCGAGCACCTTGCTGCGCTTGTAGACCCCGATCGCCTGCTCGGCCGTGAGCGGCCGGTTTTCGTCGGACGGATCGCCGGCGCTCGTCACCTTCAGCGTCGCGACGCTGCTCGTGTAGACGATCCGCTCGACGCCTTCCGCGCGCGCCGCGCGCATCGTCGCGACCGCACCTTCGAGGTTCGCGCGCTCGATCTCGTCGGGGTCCGGCGCCCACAGCCGGTAGTCGGCCGCCACGTGCAGCAGGTAGCGCACGCCGCGCAGCGCGGCGCGCATCGACGCCTCGTCGCGCATGTCGCCGGTGACGATCTCGGCGTCGAGGTCCGCCACGTTCGTGCGCGGGCTGGTCGGGCGCACGAGCACGCGCACCGCATAGCCCTTCTGCTGCGCAATGCGCGCGACGGCCGAGCCGACGAAGCCGGACGCGCCGGTGACGAGAACGAGATCGCGGGAGGTATCAGTCATGCGTTTCCTTCAGGGCCGCGCGCGAGCGGCGCGGCGGTTGAGCATCGGCGAGATTGTACGTGGTCGGCGCGCGCGGCGACGCAAGGCCGTGACGGGGGCGAACCGGCTCCGGCCCGTGTGCGAAGCGGCTGACGCGACTACAATGCCGGGCTTGAATCAACGGGAGGGCGACGCGATGAGCCGCAATGAACAGGACGAACGGATCGAGACCTACTACGTGCGGGTGCGCGGCGTCGTGCAGGGCGTCGGCTTCCGTCATGCGACGGTGCGCGAGGCGCATGCGCTGAAGCTGCGCGGCTGGGTCGCCAATCTCGAGGACGGCACCGTCGAGGCGATGATCCAGGGCTCCGGCGCGCAGATCGACCGGATGCTCGCGTGGCTGCGCCACGGGCCGCCGGCCGCGCGCGTGACCGAGGTGACGTTCGAGGAACGTCAGACCGAAAAGCGCTTCGAGCGCTTCCAGCAGCAGTAAGAGGCGCGGAACGATCATGACGGGGTATCCGGAGGCCGGGCGCGGCCTCATGTTGTCGGTGACGGCGTCGATGCTGTTCGCGCTGATGTCCGCCTACGCGAAACTGCTCGCGCCGCTCACGGGGCTCGACATCTTCGCGTGGCGCGTGTTGTGGACCGCACCGGGCGCGCTCGCGCTGATCGCGCTGCGCGGCCGCTTGCCCGCGCTCGTCGACCTCCTTCGGCGCAGCGTGCGCGACTGGCGTCTGCTGATTGCGCTGCCGGTGAGCGCCGCGCTGCTCGGCGTGCAGTTGTGGCTGTTTCTTTGGGCGCCGCTGCACGGCCGCATGCTCGAAGTGTCGCTCGGCTATTTCCTGCTGCCGCTGACGATGGTGCTCGTCGGCCGCTTCTACTATCACGAACGGCTCGATCCGCTGCAATGGGCGGCGGTCGCGTGCGCCGCGCTCGGCGTCGCGCACGAAGTGTGGGCGACGCGCGCGTTCGCGTGGCCGACGCTCGTCGTCGCGCTTGGCTATCCGCCGTATTTCGTGCTGCGCCGGCGGATCAACGCCGATTCGCTCGCCGCGTTCGCGGTCGAGATCGCGCTGCTGTGCCCGATCGCGTTCGCGATGGTCGTGACGAGCACGACGCACGTGGCCGACCATCCGGTGCTGTGGGCCGTGCTGCTGCCGGGCCTCGGCGTGCTCAGCACGCTCGCGCTCGCGAGCTACCTGAAGGCGAGCCGGATGCTGCCGATGGCGCTGTTCGGGATTCTCGGCTACGTCGAACCGGTGCTGCTCGTCGCGGTGTCGCTGCTGCTGCTCGGCGAGACGCTGAGCGTCGCGAAGCTCGCGACGTACGGGCCGATCTGGGTCGCCGTCGCGCTGACCGCGTGGCACAGCGCGATGCTGATGCGACGCCTGCCCGCGCGCGGATAAACGTCGATCGCGATGCGGCGGCCGCGTGCCGCGTGCCGCGTCGTGCATCGCAAGACAACGACACCGTAGCGGTCGAACATGCCGATGCTGACCGCAAACTGGCGTCGCACTGACGTGAGTCTGGCGACGCTGCCTGCTTTGCACGACAAGGCTCGCGCCTGTAATCGAACAGAAGATTCGGTTGCACTTTGTTACTTAGGGTCTCCCCGGATCGGCCATTAGACTGGCCTCACCGACTTCCCTTCGTATGCAGCCTTTCCATGAACGGTCATCTCCGTGCCTGGCCGGCCGGGTTGGCGCGATGCGAGCATACGCGTATCGCCGCTGATTCCGCTCGCCTTCTCCTTCCCCTTCCCGATCCATTCCAGGGTGCGTGCCGCACCGCCGTCGTGCAGGTGCGCTCATGTCGTTGAGCCCGCCGCCTTCCGCCACGTTTCCACCGTCGCGCAGCGGCCGCCTGATCGAAGTCGATTTCTTCCGCGGCGTCGTGCTGTTGATGATCGTCGTCGATCACATCGGCGCGAGCGTGCTGTCGCGCGTCACGCTGCACGCATTCGCGCTGTGCGACGCGGCCGAGGTTTTCGTCTTTCTCGGCGGCTTCGCGACCGCGAGCGCCTATGGCGCGATCGCCGAACGGCATGGCGCGCGCGCCGCGCAAAAGCGCTTCGTGCGCCGCGCGATGCAGATCTACCGCGCGTTTCTCGCGACCTCGACGCTGATGCTCGTCGTGTCGGCCGTACTCGACCACTACGGGATCGATGCGCCGAACCTCGCGCTCGACGACGTCAGCGTGATGCTCGCCTCGCCGCTCACGGGGGCAGCCGAGTTGCTGACGTTCCAGCGCCAGCCCTATCTCGCGTCGGTGCTGCCGATGTACGTGCTGTTCGCGCTCGCGTCGCCGGTGCTCGTGCCGTTCGCGCGCCGGCATCCGTGGCTGCTGGTTGTACTCAGCATCGCGTCGTGGCTGACGGCGGGCTGGCTCGGCCCCGAGCTGCTGGATACCGACGGATTCCGCTGGAGTTTCAATCCGTTCGCGTGGCAACTGATGTTCGTCGCCGGCGTGCTCGCGCGCTGCCAGCCGTTCTACCGGCGCATCGCGCTCGGGCGCTGCGGGGCAGCCGCGACCGGGCTCGCGTGCGCCGTCGTGCTCGGCTGCGCGAGCTACAAGCTGTTCTCGGGGCTGCCGCTGCCGGAAGGCGTGTTCAAGCGCGATCTCGCGCTGCCGCGCGTCGTGAGCTTCGCGGCCATCGCGTGGCTGATGGCCGATTGCGTGCGCTTCGGCTGGATCGCGCGGATCGCGCAGGGCGTGCGGCCCGTCGTGGCCGTCGGCCAGCGCGGGCTGATCTGCTTCGTCGCGGGCGCGGCGATCTCGCTCGTCATCGATTCGCTATTGCATCCGGTCGTGCGGAGTGCCGATCTGCGGCATGTCGGA
>NZ_JAAGPB010000619.1:0-233 GCF_017104585.1 Burkholderia sp. Ac-20392 | reverse complement strand
AAAAAAAAAAAAAAAAAAGACAGATAGGTCGAATAGGACCCTTGACGAATATATAAACTATGCAATCAGTTCTTGCCACCTGTCATCTCGTGTACTCTAACGCATATTAATGCAGCGCCTACGCCTGCTGCTAGCATCATGATCTACTTCGTCCAGTGACACAATGATCATAAAGCATGCACGGTGACGACTCTGCGATGGACTAACTGGATGGCAGCATACAGCTCGCTACA
>NZ_JAAGPB010000618.1:0-4153 GCF_017104585.1 Burkholderia sp. Ac-20392 | reverse complement strand
CCGCTCGACGCGCGTGCGCGCGACTGGCGCGACGCGTTCGCGCAGTTCGGTACGCATCGTTCGCCGCCGCGGCACTACGTGTACGCGGCCGCGATCTGCGCGGCGATCACGGTGGTCGCGAGCCTCGTGTCCGAGCGGCTCGACCTCACGAACCTCGTGATGCTGTACCTGCTCGGCGTCGTGTTCTCGGCCGTGCGGCTCGGGCGCGGCCCGGGCGTGCTGCAGTCGTTCCTGTCGGTGGCCGCGTTCGATTACTTCTTCGTGCCACCGCGCATGTCGTTCTCGGTCAGCGACACGCAATACCTGCTGACCTTCTTCGGGATGCTGCTGACGTCGCTCGTGATCAGCCACCTGACGTCGACGCTGACGCGCCAGGCGAGCGTCGCGCAGCGCCGCGAGCGCCGCACCGGCGCGATCTACGCGATGGCGCGCGAGCTGGGCGCGGCGCTGACCACCGAGCAGATCGTCGAGATCGGCAGCCGCCACGTGGGCGAGGTGTTCCGTGCGCGCGTCGCGTTCCTGCTGCCCGACAGCGCGGACAAGGTGCGGCAGAAGATCGAGGAGCCCGATGCGGCCGTCACGCTGACGGGCGCCGATCTCGACAGCGATGTCGGCCAGTGGGTGTACGACCAGCAGAAGCCGGCCGGCCGCGGCACCGATACGTTGCCCGCGACGGCCGCGCTGTACCTGCCGCTGAAGGCGCCGATGCGCACGCGCGGCGTGCTCGCGGTGGCGTCGCGCGAGCCGCGCGAACTCGAGGTGCCGGAGCAGCAGCGGATGCTCGACGCGTTCGCCGCGCAGATCGCGCTTGCGCTCGAACGCGTGCACTACGTGGAGATCGCGCGCGATGCACTCGTCAGCATGGAATCCGAGCGGTTGCGCAACTCGCTGCTGTCGGCGATCTCGCACGACCTGCGCACGCCGCTCACGACGATCGTCGGCTTCTCGTCGATGCTCGCGAACGGGCGCACGGCCGCGCAGGGCGGCGATGCCGCGGCGGCCGAACGCTTCGCGCAGCGCGAGGGTGAGCTCGTCGACGCGATCCACGACGAGGCGCTGCGGATGACGGGCATCGTCACGAACCTGCTCGATATGGCGCGGCTGCAGGCCGGCAGCCTGCAGTTGAAGCGCCAGTGGTCGCTGCTCGAGGAAACCGTCGGCGCCGCACTCGCCGCATGCAAGCGCGTGCTGGCGCGCCATCCCGCGCGCGTCGTGCTGCCGGCCGACCTGCCGCTCCTGCAGATGGACGCGGTGCTGATGGAGCGCCTGTTCACCAACCTGTTCGAGAATGCGGCGAAGTACACGCCGGCCGATACGCCGCTCGACATCGGCGCCGAGCGCGTGACCGAAGACGGCTTGCCGTTCGTGCGCGTGCTCGTCGACGACTACGGTCCCGGCCTGCCGGCCGGGATGGAAACGCGCATCTTCGACAAGTTCACGCGCGGCGAGAAGGAATCGGCGACGCCGGGCATCGGCCTCGGCCTCGCGATTTGCCGCGCGATCGTCGAGGCGCACGGCGGTAAAATCGGCGCGCTCAACCGTACGGCACCCGACGGCCACGTGACGGGCGCGCGTTTCTGGTTCACGCTGCCGGTCGAGACACCGCCGGCTGCGCCTGCCGTACCCGACGACGAACCCGATGTGCCGGGTGCGTCGTCCCCATCCGAATCATTGCCAGATCATGAGTGAACCCAGCCTGACCGTCGTCCTGATCGAGGACGAAAAGCAGATCCGCCGTTTCGTGCGCGCCGCGCTCGAGGAGGAGGACATCGCGGTGTTCGAGGCCGAGACGGGCAAGCAGGGGCTGATCGACGCGGCGACGCGCAAGCCCGATCTCGTGATCGTCGACCTCGGCCTGCCCGATACCGATGGCCTCGACGTGATCCGCGAGCTGCGCGGCTGGTCCGAGGTGCCGGTGATCGTGCTGTCCGCGCGCACGCAGGAAGAAGAGAAGGTCGCGGCGCTCGACGCGGGCGCCGACGATTACCTGACCAAGCCGTTCGGCGTGTCCGAACTGCGTGCGCGGATTCGCGCGCAACTGCGCCGGCGCAACCAGGGCGGCGCGAACGAGTCGCCGAAGGTGACCTTCGGCACCGTGACCGTCGATCTCGCGCTGCGCCAGGTGTGGCGCGACAACGAAATCGTGCACCTGACGCCGCTCGAGTACCGGCTGCTCGCGACGCTCGTGCGGCACGCGGGGCGCGTGCTCACGCACCGCCAGCTGCTGCGCGACGTGTGGGGGCCGTCGCACGTCGAAAGCCATCATTACCTGCGGATCTACATGGCGCACCTGCGCCAGAAGCTCGAGCGCGACCCGGCGCAGCCCGAGTACATCGTCACCGAGACGGGTGTCGGCTACCGGCTCGTCGGCGCCGCATGACGGGCCCGGCCGGGCCGCAGCGACGCCCGCGCGCGCGACGTCGCGGGCCGGCACGGTTGCGTCGGCGCGACAGTCTCGCGGCCGACGCGCGTGTTGCACACCCGGCGCTCATTCCCCGTTATCCTGACCGTTCCGCGAACGAAAACGAGGAGCGTGCAATGTCCGTCCGTCTGGTCGTCATCTGTGCGCTGGCGCTTGCCGCGTCTGGCGCGTTCGCCCAACCGCTGCCGCCCGGGCAGCAACCGTCGTCGCAGCAGCAGGCGATGGCCAATCCCGCGTCGGTCAATTGCGCCAAGCTCGGCGGTCGCCACACGATCCGCAACCTGTCGAGCGGGCAGGTCGGCATGTGCGTGTTCAAGGATGGCCGCGTGTGCGAGGAATGGGCGCTGTACCGCGACGACCGCTGCGTCGGCGGCGCCACGCCGAAGCGCGTATCGAACTGACCGGCCCGGCCGGTCGCGCCCCCGATCGGCCGCCGGCCACGCGCCGCGTCCGTAAGCATCTTGTTATACTCGGCGCCGCCCGGGGACGACCCCGGGTCATTCGCTTCAACGGGGACGGCCCCATCCGATACGGAGTACGTCGAGATGGCGTGGGTATTGTTGTTCATTGCCGGTTTGCTGGAAGTGGCCTGGGCGGCCGGCATGAAATCGTCGGACGGCTTTACGAAGCTCGGTCCGTCGGTGTTTACGATCGTGACGGCGCTGGCCAGCTTCGGGCTGCTCGCGGTCGCGATGCGCCAGTTGCCGCTCGGCACCGCGTACGCGGTGTGGACGGGCATCGGCGCGGTCGGTGCGTTCGTGTTCGGCATCGTGATGATGGGCGAGGCGCTCACCGTCGCGCGCGTCGCGAGCGCCGCGCTGATCGTCGCGGGACTGATCGGCCTCAAGCTGTCGTCGGCTGCCTGACGAACGCATCCGGGTGCGCACGCGCCCGGGTGCCGCACTGCGGAATTGCGCAGGCCGGCCGCCCAGCCTGTCTATAATGGAACGCATTCGGGCCTGAATACCGTCGTGCTTCTCGCGGCACGCGGTGCCGGTCGCCACGCGCCGCGCGGCCGGTCTGTCCGCCTCGATCCGATCAATCGGCAAAGCGCACGGAAAGTGCAAGGAGAGGGCCATGATCGAAGCCATTTCGCTCGGCGCGGGGCTCGCGTGGGCGAGCGGCCTGCGTCTGTACCTGACGGTGCTGATCGCCGGCGTGCTGGCGCGGTTCGGCTGGCTCCACCTGCCCGACACGCTGGCCGTCCTGATGTCGCCATGGGTCATCGGCGCCGCGGCCGTGCTCACCGTTACCGAATTCCTTGCCGACAAGATCCCCGCGTTCGACTCGCTGTGGGATGCCGTGCACACCTTCATCCGCATTCCGGCCGGCGCCGTGCTCGCAGCCGGCGCGCTTGGCCATGCCGATCCGACCGTGCTCGCGGTTGCTGGGCTCGCGGGCGGCTCGCTCGCCGGTGCCGCGCACGTGGCGAAGGCCGGCACGCGCGCGATGATCAACCTGTCGCCCGAACCGATTTCGAACTGGATCGCATCGTCGACCGAGGACGGCCTCGTGGTCGGCGGGCTCGTGCTCGCGTTTTTCGTTCCGCTTGCGTTCCTCGTGCTGCTTGCCGCTTTCATCGCGGCGTCCGCGTGGGCGCTCCCGCGCCTGTGGCGTGGCGTCTCGGGCGGCTTTCGCGGCATGGCGAACCACATGGTGTCGCGGCTCAACTCGATCGGGGGGAAGCGCGATTGAAGGGGCGGCAACACGCGGCGCAGCCGCCGGCCGGGG
>NZ_JAAGPB010000617.1:0-237 GCF_017104585.1 Burkholderia sp. Ac-20392 | reverse complement strand
GAAAAAAAAAAAAAAACAAAAAAAAAAAACTAATGACCACTTCCGTTAGTAGTACCAAGAGTTGACGTAGACGAAAAGATACTGATGTGTAACAAATGAACGAAAACTCTTCACAGTAACGCGATCAACAGTTACCGAGAGGTGTGGAAGACAGTCTACATGTCAAATCTGCACTATGTATGATAACTAACCACTATATATCTAGAATAGCGATCACACTTTGTCACTATGATGCAA
>NZ_JAAGPB010000616.1:0-4338 GCF_017104585.1 Burkholderia sp. Ac-20392 | reverse complement strand
GCGGCTGCATGTCGCACGACCAGCCGAGCAGCGCCTGCCCGCCGTTGCGGCCCGACGCGGCCCACGCGACGCGGCTCGCTTCGAGCACGACGACCCGCTTGCCGGCCAGCGCCAGGCGCAACGCCGTATGCAGGCCGCTGAAACCCGCGCCGACGACGAGCACGTCGGCGTCGATGCGTTCGTCCAGTTCCGGACGATGCGGGATCGGCGCCGGGTAGGTGCCGGCGTAGTAGCTTGCGACGTGACGGTCGGACTGCACGAACATGCGGACTCCCGTGAAAATTACACCGAGAAATTTCATGAAAAATTAGCACGGCAATTTCACGGAGGCAAGCGGGTAAAAACCGACGTATTGGTCTGATGAATCAACGTTGCGCCGTTCCGTGAGTCTGGTCGGCTGACGATTCGCCGCCCGGGCAGCCCCAGCCAGCGTCGAAATGGATTGCCGTGAAAGCCGCGAAGATCGATGGCGTCCAGGTCTGGCGGGTACGTGCCGCCATCCTCGATCGCCGTTGTTGGACGGGTCGGTCGGCCTGCCGCCAGCCGCACGCACCTGCGTTGCCCAGGGTGCGCACACCGGAAACATCGGCTCGACATGCGGGCTCGCCCGCGGCATGAGTCGCGCCGGATCGGCCGATACACGAAACGCCTGCCGCGTGAACCGGACAGGCCCGGCGAACGTCCCTGCCATCCACCCGGACGAAATTTTTACCCTTGTAAAAATTTTGGACTGACAGAATGACGCGCTGAAACAGCGCGTCACCCATCCAAGCACGGCCCCGTAACCCCTTTCAGACCCAACCCAATCGCTGACGGGAGACAAGATGCCCACGAACCGGGATGCAAGCCCGATGGACGAATCGGATCACGGAGAATTCTCGCTGAGCGAAGTCCCGCTCGAGAAACGCACCGGATTTCTGTCCATCACGATGGTGTTGTTGAGTTTCACGTTCTTCACGGGAACGATGTTTGCCGGCGGCAAGATCGGTGTCGCCTTCGACGTCGTCAGCATGATCCAGATCGCCGTCATCGGAAACCTGTTGCTCGCCGCCTATGCGGCATCGCTCGCGCTGATTGCGGCCCGCAGCGGCCTGAACGCGGTGCTGATGGGACGATTCTGCTTCGGGGAAGTGGGCAGCAAGCTGTCCGATTTCCTGCTCGGCTTCGCCGAACTCGGCTGGTATGCATGGGGAACCGCGACGGTGGCGATCGTATTGGTCAAGTTGCTGGGTTGGCCGCCCTCCGTTACCACGCCGTTGATGATCCTCTTCGGCTTCGGATTTTCCATCACGGCCATCATCGGCTATCGCGGCATGGATGTGCTGTCGCGCGTCTCCGTGCCGTTGATGTTCGTGCTTCTGATGACGTCGATGTGGATCGCCACCCGCGATATCGGCGGGTGGGCCGGACTCACGCATGTCGCGCCGTCTCATCCGATGCCGTTCTCGGCCGCCGTGACCATGGTCATCGGCACCTTTGCCAGCGGCGCGACCCAGGCAACCAACTGGACCCGCCTCGCACGCAGCGCGCGCAGCGCCGTCGCGGCCAGCATGATCGGATTCTTCGCGGGCAATGGCCTGATGATCATCGCGGGCGCATACTGCGCGATCGTCTATCAGCAAGCCGACATCGTCGAGGTGATGATGCTGCAGGGCCTGTCGATCGCGGCAGTCGTGATGCTGTGCCTCAATCTCTGGACCATCCAGGGGCCGACGATGTACAACGTGGCGGCCGCCGGATGCCATCTGCTGCGCACCGAACGGCGCCGCACGCTCGTACTCGTGGGCGCGGCGATCGGCATCGTGCTCGCGGTCGGCGGGATGTACGAGTTGCTGATTCCGTTCCTGGTGCTGCTCGGCTCGATCATTCCGCCGGTCGGCGGCGTGATCATGGCGGACTACTGGTACCGCCATCGCGGGCAATACCCGTCGCTTGCCGCCGCCCGCCTGCCGCGCTTCAACCTGGTCGGCCTGGCCGCGTATGCAATCGGCGCCGGACTCGCCTATACGTCGCCGTGGATCGCGCCGATCGTCGGCATCGCGGCGTCCGCCGCCGCCTACATCGTGCTGCTGCAGATTGCCCGCGCGTTCACGCGCGAGCCGTCCGTTCAGGGTGAATGATTCCGCTGCGCGCCCTCCCGTTCCCACAACTACAGGAATCCTCATGAAAATCATCAACGCCAGATTGCGCGGCCGTAGCGCCCTCTTCACGATCGACATCGAGGCGGACACGATTCGCGGCATCGACCTCCAGCCGTCGCCGCTGACGTCTCAAGGGGACGACGTCATCGATGCGGGCAGCAATCTCGTCATCCCGCCGCTGGTCGAGCCGCATATCCACCTGGATGCGACGCTGACCGCCGGTGAACCCGAGTGGAACATGAGCGGCACGCTGTTCGAAGGTATCGAGCGGTGGGGCCAGCGCAAGGCCACCATTACCCACGAGGATACGAAAGCTCGCGCCCACACCACGATCGGCATGTTGCGCGACAACGGCATCCAGCACGTGCGCACGCACGTGGACGTCACCGATCACACGCTTGCCGCGTTGCAGGCGATGCTCGAGGTCAGGGACGAAGCACGCGATCTCATCGATCTGCAGATCGTCGCCTTCCCTCAGGAAGGCATCGAGTCGTTCGAGAACGGACGTGCGCTGATGGAGCGCGCGATCGAAATGGGGGCCGACGTCGTGGGCGGCATTCCGCATTTCGAGAACACGCGCGACCAGGGCGTGAGCTCCATCAAGTTCCTGATGGAACTCGCGGAACGCAAGGACTGCCTGGTCGACGTTCATTGCGACGAAACCGACGATCCTCAGTCGCGCTTCCTGGAAGTGCTTGCCGAGGAAGCGCGGGTTCGCGGAATGGGCACGCGCGTCACCGCGAGCCACACGACCGCGATGGGCTCCTACGACAACGCCTACTGCTCGAAGCTGTTCCGGTTGCTGAAGCGGTCGGAAATCCATTTTGTCTCGTGTCCGACCGAAAGCATCCACTTGCAGGGGCGTTTCGACACCTTCCCGAAACGACGCGGCATTACGCGTGTCGCGGAACTCGATCGCGCCGGCATCAACGTGTGCTTCGGACAGGATTCGATCAAGGATCCGTGGTATCCCATCGGCAACGGCAACATCCTGCGCATCCTCGACGTCGGCTTGCACGTGTGCCACATGCTCGGCTACGAAGACTTGCAGCGCTGCCTCGACTTCGTGACGGAGCACAGCGCCGATGCGATGTCCCTAGGGGACCGCTATGGCATCGCTGTCGGGCGGCCGGCCAATCTGCTGATCCTCGACGCGGATTGCGACTATGAAGTGGTGCGCACACAGGCCAAGGTGCGATTGTCGATCCGTGCCGGGAAGGTCATCATGCAGCGCGCGCCTGAGCGCATCACCTATCCTGAAGCAGGCACGCGTTGAGCGGGCGACGCCGCCGGCCCGACATGCGGGAGGAAACATCGTGAGGAACCCGTCCGAGCCGACTGCAGGAACGCCCGGCCGGCCTCACGGCCGGCGCGAAGTGCTGCGCGACAGTCTCGAGGCGACCATTCTCGCCGCTGCCGAAGAATCGTTTGCCATTGACGGATTCGCGGGCAGTTCCGTTGCGACTATCGCGGCGGCCGCCGGCCTGTCGAAGCAGAACCTGATGTACTACTTCCCCACGAAGCTGGCGCTCTACCAACGCGTGCTGGACGACGTCTTGCGGGACTGGCTCGGCAGGATGCGGGAGTTTGCGGCGCCCGATCACGAGCCCGCGGAAGCCATGTCGGCCTATATCCGGGCCAAACTCGAATTCTCCAGGAATCGCCCGCATGGATCGCGGGTTTTTGCGCTGGAGATCATCGGCGGGGCCAAGACCTACGGAAAGGAAATCCGCAAACAACTGATTCCGGTGTTGCGCGACGACATCCGGGTGCTCGAACGCTGGATCGAGGAAGGCAAGGTGAGACAGGTCGATGCCGAGCACCTGTTCTTCCTGATCTGGGCCGCCACGCAAGCGTATGCGGATTTCGCGCCCCAGATGCTGCTGGTGCTCGGCAAGCGTGCGCTGGGAAACGACGATTTCGACGCGGCTTACCGCACGATCTCCGATCTGGTGCTCAACGCGCTGATCATCGGCGACGGAAAGACGGCTTGACCGCCTGACCGCCTCCGTCGCCATTCATGCACGGCCCCCCGGCACCGTCGACACTTGCCGGGGAACCGCCGGTCAGTCGTGCTTGTAGCGCTTCTTGTTCTTGTGCTTGTTGCCGTGGTGATGATCGTTGGAACGCGAGTTGTTGCGCGACACGTGGCCGCCCAGCGCCGCGCCCGCGCCACCGCCCACGGCAGCGCCGACGA
>NZ_JAAGPB010000615.1:0-4342 GCF_017104585.1 Burkholderia sp. Ac-20392 | reverse complement strand
GGAATGCTCGGGCGCGTCGTCGACGCGTCGGGCCGCCCGCTCGACGGCCTCGGCCCGCTCGCGTCGAAGGTCGACGCGCCGCTGTCGGCGCCGTCGATCAACCCGCTCGAGCGCGAACCGATCCACCACGTGCTCGACGTCGGCGTGCGCGCGATCAACGCGCTGCTCACCGTCGGCCGCGGGCAGCGGATGGGCCTGTTCGCGGGCTCCGGCGTCGGCAAGTCGGTGCTGCTCGGCACGATGGCGCGCTACACGAGCGCGGAAGTGATCGTGATCGGGCTGATCGGCGAACGCGGCCGCGAAGTGAAGGAATTCATCGAACAGATCCTCGGCGAAGACGGGCTCGCGCGCTCGGTCGTCGTCGCGGCGCCGGCCGACGTGTCGCCGCTGCTGCGGATGCAGGGCGCGGCCTACGCGACGTCGCTCGCCGAGTATTTCCGCGACCAGGGCAAGCACGTGCTGCTGCTGATGGATTCGCTCACACGCTACGCGATGGCGCAGCGCGAGATCGCGCTGGCGATCGGCGAGCCGCCCGCGACGAAGGGCTACCCGCCGTCGGTGTTCGCGAAGCTGCCCGCGCTCGTCGAGCGCACCGGCAACGGGCCGGAAGGCGGCGGCTCGATCACCGCGTTCTATACGGTGCTGACCGAAGGCGACGACCAGCAGGACCCGATCGCCGATTCGGCGCGCGCGATCCTCGACGGCCACGTCGTGCTGTCACGCGCGCTCGCCGAGGCCGGCCACTATCCGGCGATCGACATCGAGGCGTCGATCAGCCGCGCGATGACCGCGCTGATCGACGAAACGCACCTCGACCACGTCCGGCAATTCAAGCAGATGCTGTCGCGCTACCAGCGCAATCGCGACCTGATCGCGGTCGGTGCGTATGCGCCCGGCCGCGACGCGCAACTCGACCGCGCGATCGCGCTCTATCCGCGCATCGAGGCGTTCCTGCAGCAGGGCTTTCGCGAATGCGCGCCGTTCGCGTCGAGCCTCGCCGGGCTCGATGCACTGTTCGACGCTTACGGAGGCTGACCCAGATGGCACACGGCTTTCCCCTTCAGTTGCTGCTCGACCGCGCGCAGGAAGATCTCGATTCCGCCACGAAGCAGCTCGGCACCGCGCAGCGCGACCGCACCGCGGCCGCCGAGCAGCTCGACGCGCTGCTGCGCTACCGCGACGAATACCACGCGCGCTTCTCGCAATCCGCGCAGCACGGGATGCCGGCTGGCAACTGGCGCAATTTCCAGGCGTTCATCGACACGCTCGACGCCGCGATCGCACAACAGCGCAGCGTGCTGGCCGCGGCCGAAGTCCGCATCGACGAAGCCCGCCCGAACTGGCAAAACAAGAAACGCACCGTGGGCTCGTTTGAAATCCTGCAGGCGCGCGGCGTCGCGCAGGAAGCGAAGCGCGACGCCCGGCGCGAACAGCGCGACGCCGAGCGCATCCTCGAGTGCACGGATCGCCTGTGACAGCGGCGGCTGCGTCATCGACAGGCGTTCGGCCGCGCGGCCGAAATGTCGCTCGTCGGCGACGATCACGAAATAGCGCCACTGGCGCAGGTCGGGAGTCGGATCGGCCATGCCTTTTTCATTCAGTAAACGACTTAATACGCGACAAATAATATATTGGACATCCCAATCCGGAAACTCCATTCTTGATTGATCCGAACCGGCTCGCCGATCGACGGCGTTGCCCAGACAAAGATGGAGTCCCCCATGGCTTACAACCGTCGCTCGAAGCACATCACGCAAGGCGTGGCCCGCTCGCCGAACCGCTCGATGTATTACGCACTCGGCTACCAGAAGGACGATTTCGACAAGCCGATGGTCGGCATCGCGAACGGCCATTCGACGATCACGCCATGCAACTCCGGCCTGCAGCGCCTGTCGGACGCGGCCGTCGCGGCCGTGAAAGCGTCCGACGCGAACCCACAGATCTTCGGTACGCCGACGATTTCGGACGGCATGTCGATGGGCACCGAAGGCATGAAGTACTCGCTCGTGTCGCGCGAGGTAATCGCCGACTGCATCGAGACCTGCGTGCAGGGGCAATGGATGGACGGCGTGGTCGTCGTCGGCGGCTGCGACAAGAACATGCCGGGCGGCATGATCGCGCTCGCACGCCTGAACGTGCCGGGCATCTACGTGTACGGCGGCACGATCCGCCCCGGCAACTGGAAAGGCCGGGACCTGACGATCGTGTCGTCGTTCGAAGCCGTCGGCGAATTCACCGCGGGCCGGATGTCGCAGGAGGATTTCGAAGGCGTCGAGCAGAACGCATGCCCGACGTCGGGGTCGTGCGGCGGGATGTACACCGCGAACACGATGAGCTCGTCGTTCGAGGCGCTCGGGATGTCGCTGCTGTACTCGTCGACGATGGCGAACCCCGATCAGGAGAAGGTCGATTCGGCCGCCGAATCAGCACGCGTGCTCGTAGAGGCCGTGAAGCGCGACCTGAAACCGCGCGACATCATCACGAAGGCGTCGATCGAGAACGCGGTGTCGGTGATCATGGCGACGGGCGGCTCGACCAACGCGGTGCTGCACTATCTCGCGATCGCGCACGCGGCCGAGGTCGACTGGACGATCGAGGACTTCGAGCGCATCCGCAAGCGCGTGCCCGTGATCTGCGACCTGAAGCCGTCGGGGAAGTACGTCGCGACCGACCTGCACCGGGCCGGCGGGATTCCGCAGGTGCTGAAGATCCTGCTCGACGCGGGGCTGCTGCACGGCGACTGCATGACGATCACCGGCCGCACGATCGCCAACGAACTGAAGGACGTGCCGAGCGTGCCGCGCGCGGACCAGGACGTGATCTTCCCGATCGACCGCGCATTGTACAAGGAAGGCCACCTTGCCATCCTGAAAGGCAATCTCGCGGAAGACGGTGCGGTCGCAAAGATCACCGGCCTGAAGAACCCGGTGATCACGGGCCCGGCACGCGTGTTCGACGACGAGCAGAGCGCGATGGATGCGATTCTCGGCGACCGGATCCGCGCCGGCGACATCCTCGTGCTGCGCTACCTCGGCCCGAAGGGCGGCCCCGGCATGCCGGAAATGCTCGCGCCGACGTCCGCGATCATCGGCAAGGGGCTCGGCGAATCGGTCGGCTTCATCACGGATGGCCGCTTCTCGGGCGGAACCTGGGGGATGGTGGTCGGCCACGTCGCGCCGGAAGCGTTCGTCGGCGGCACGATCGCGCTCGTGCAGGAAGGCGACTCGATCACGATCGACGCGCACCGGCTGCTGCTGCAGCTGAACGTCGACGACGCGGAACTCGCGCGCCGCCGCGCCGCATGGCAACAGCCGGCGCCGCGCTACACCCGCGGCGTGCTCGCGAAATTCGCGGCGCTCGCCCGCCCGGCGAACCAGGGCGCCGTCACGGGTTGATACGGGCGCGTCAAAAAATGCGACCCCAATAAACATGGCCGCCGGGGAACGCGCAAAACGCGCTTTCCCTTTGCTTTTATAATGCGCGGACCATGTAGCCGGCCGTCCCCGCCGGCGGAGAACCGCATGAAACACTCGATATTGCGCGTCCTGCTCGCCACGCTGCTGATCGGCAGCGTGGCGGCGGCGCGCGCCGATCAGGCCGACGGGCTCGCGCTTGCCCAGCGCAAGAACTGCATGGCCTGCCACGCGATCAGCAAGCCGCTGATGGGCCCGTCGTTCCGCGACATCGCCGGCAAGTATGCGTCGCGCAGCGACGCCGTCGATTACCTTGCCCAGTCGATCGTGAAAGGCAGCGTCGGCGTATGGGGCAGCGTGCCGATGCCTGCCAATACGCAATTGACGAACAGCGAAGCCCACACGCTCGCGCAATGGGTGCTGTCGGTACGCTGAACCGGACGCCCCGGGAGGAATAGTCACCCTGCCGGATTCCGCCGACTGGCGGATATGCCCCGGCTGACCCGTGCAGTGCCTCGTCGGCCGCTGTACCAGCCCTTACTGGAATCGCACCCCGTTTTTCACCGGAACGTCCGCGTGCTCAACCGGAATGACCGGAACGGCGGCGTGCGATCTCTTCGTCGACCGCGTCGCGAACCCAGTCCATCACCTCGGTTTCCAGCGCGAGGGCCACTTCACGCGTGATCTGGCCGACCAGCCAGGCCGAATGCTCATGCAGCGCGTCGCGACAGCGGGCTTCGATGGTGTCGCGCCCTTCCCCCGTCAGATAGTTCGTCAGGCGATTGCGCAGGCGCTCAGCGATTAATGCGCGGACCATGTAGCCGGCCGTCCCCGCCGGCGGAGAACCGCATGAAACACTCGATATTGCGCGTCCTGCTCGCCACGCTGCTGATCGGCAGCGTGGCGGCGGCGCGCGCCGATCAGGCCGA
>NZ_JAAGPB010000614.1:0-4483 GCF_017104585.1 Burkholderia sp. Ac-20392 | reverse complement strand
AGCCGTCGGTCGATACGACGCGCGCGGTGATGCGCGACGCCTGCGCACTGCTGCCCGCGCTGCGCGACGCGCTGCTGATCCGCACGTGGAGCGGCGTCGAAGGCTGCACGCCCGACCACAACCCGATCATCGGCGCGAGCCGCACGACGCCGCGCCTGCTGCATGCATTCGGTTTTTCCGGCGGCGGCTTCCTGCTCGCGCCGGGTGTCGGCGACGTGCTCGCCGATCTCGTCACGGCCGGCGAAACCGCCACGCCGCTCGATGCGTTCTCGATCGGCCGCTTCGCGCCGCAAGCCACGCCGACCACCCCTTTCCCCCAAGAGGAGACCCACAAATGAAACTGCTCGGAACGATCACGGCGGCCGCCGCCCTCTGCCTCGCCGGCGCGAGTGCGCCCGCATTCGCGCAAACGAAGACGATCTACGTCGGCATGAACGGCGGCCCGATGGAGAAGGCCTATACGAGCCAGGTGCTGCCCGACTTCGAGAAGGCGAACAACGTGAAGGTCGTCGTCGTGCCCGGCACGTCGTCGGACGTGCTCGCGAAGCTGCTCGCGAACCGCAACAAGCCGCAGATCCACGTCGCGTTCCTCGACGACGGCGTGATGGCGCGCGCGGTCAGCCTCGGCGTGTGCCAGAAGCTCGACGATTCGCCGGTGCTGAAGGAGCTGTACCCGTTCGCGCGGATGAAGGACGACGTCGGCGCGGGCGTGCAACTCGGGATGACCGGCATCGCGTACAACAAGAAGCTGTTCGCGGAAAAGGGCTGGGCGCCGCCGACGTCGTGGATGGATTTCGCGGATCCGAAATACAAGGGCAAGGTCGTGTTCCAGTCGGCGTCGAGCAGCACGTTCGGGCTGCACGGCTTCCTCGCGATCAACCGGCTGCTCGGCGGCAACGAACAGAACGTCGAGCCGGGCTTCAGCAAGTGGGCGAGCACGGTCGGGCCGAACGTCGTCGAGTACATCCCGAACTCGGCGAAGATCTCCGAGATGGTGCAGACCGGCGAAGCCGGCCTGTTCCCGCTCACGCCGACCGGCGTCGGCGACCTGCAGGACAAGGGCATCCCGGTCGCGTACGCGAACCCGAAGGAAGGCCCCGTGCTGCTGCTCGTCGACCTGTGCGTGGTCGCGAACAACCCCGATCCGCAGCTGGCGCAGAAGCTCGCGCAGTTCCTGCTGTCCGCGCCCGCGCAGACGAAGGCGGCCGAGGCCGGCAGGCAGATCCCGACCAACCGCGTCGCGAAGATGCCCGCCGCGATGCAGCAGAGCCTCGGCAACGTCGACGACCTGGTGCGCAAGGTGACGGTCGTCGACTGGACCGCGATCAACGCCCGCCGCGCGCAGTGGGATACGCGCTGGAACCGGCAGATCGAGCGCTGAGCCGGAGCGGGCGCGGTTGCGTTACCGCAGCGTCTCCACGACCGCGCGCGCCACCCCGCTCAACGCATCGCCGCGTTCGAGCGCCGCGCGCGGCCGTGTCGATTCACCGTGTGCATCGAGCGAGCGCGGCGCGAAGTCCGGCGACGACGAGAACTTGACGATCGTCAGCGCGTGCTTCGGATCGACGAGGATCGACTGGCCGAACCGCCCCGCCGCCGCGAACGAACCGTCGCCGTCGTTCACCTGGTACCAGTAGTCGCGATACGCATAGCCGTCCTTGCCCGCGATCACGTTGCCCTTCGCGAACAGCGCCGCGTTGTGCGCGGGCTGCAGCGCCGCGCGAATCGTCGCGGCGGGCAGCGCGCCACGTGCCCCGCCGAGCCCCGTGCGCACGCGCTCGGCGAAGCGCGCGGCATCGCGCAGCGTCGTGTACAACCCGCCGCTCGCCATGGCCATCGCGTTGCGGTCGACGACGACGTACGCATCGTCTTCCGCGAAATCGCGCCACAGCCACCGCTCGACCAGCGCGCTCCACGATTGCCCCGTCGCGCGCTGCATCGCCCACGCGACGGCTTCCGGCGAACCGTTCTGGTAGAACCATGTGCTGCCGGGCGCCACGTCCGGCACACGCTGCACGGTCAGCAGGAAGTCGGCGATGCTGGCCGGCGCGCCTTCGCGGTGCGGCACCAGCCCGACCGCGCCGAACAGCCCGAGATCGGGCGGGATGCCCGGTGCGTACGAGGTCGGCACCTCCATGTCCAGGTTCTGCTGCAGCGTCGCGCCGCCGAACGGCGTGTCGGCGAGTTCCGGCACCGTGCGCGCGAGCAGCGCACCCGCGTCGAGTACGCCCGATTCGATCATCTGCGCGGCCAGCAGGCCCGTCACCGATTTCGTCATCGACGCCCACGCGTGCGGCTGGTCGGGCCGGAAGCCGTCGAAGTAGCGCTCGTAGACGATCCGGCCGCGCTGCACGACGATGAAGCCGTCCGTATGCGTGGCGCGCAGGTAGGCGTCGAGCGTCAGCGTCTCGCCGCCGATCGTCACGGGCAGCGTGTCGAGACCGGATGCCGGCTGCTCGGGCAACAGCATCGGCGTGGTCGCATGCCGGATGCCGGCCGTCGGCGCGAGCAGCCGCGTATTGCCCAACGCCCAGCGCAGGCGCGCCGGCGTGAATGCGTTCGCCTTGTTGACGACCTGGTCGGCCGGCGGCGGGAAGCCCTGCATCATGCCCGGCATGACGGCGTCGGTTGCGGCGGGTGCAGCGGGTGCAGCCGGCACCGCGTGCGCGATCGCGGCGAGCGCGAGCCCGCCGGCCAGGACGAAGGTGTCGGACAGCCGGCGCATGCGCCGGGCGGCGGTAAAGCGTTGATGAATTCGCATCGAATCATGTCTCGTAGTGGAAAGAAAACGACCGTGTGCCGGCGATCACGGCTGCTGGCCGTCGATGCGCAACAGGTTCGACACCGACGCGACCCCGTCGACGCGCCGCGCAACCGCCGCCGCGAGCGTCACCTGGTTCGTATCCGTGACCGAGCCGCTGAGCGTCACGCTGCCGTCGCGCACCCGCACGAGGATGCGCGTGACGTTGAGGTTCTTCGTGCGCGCGAGCGCCGTGCTGACGCGGCGTTTCAGCTTGCGGTCGGCCGCCTTGCGTTGTGCTGGCGACAGGTCGGCCGGCGCAGGCGCCTGTGCCGACGCCTGTACGGCCGCCTCCGCCGATGCCGGGATCGCCGCGCTCGCGGCATCGGGTTGTGCGTGGGCGGTGACGGTCCAGCATGCCGCCGTCAGCAGCGCTGCGGCGAGTCGGGATGAAGTACGCATGATCGAATCACACTCCTGAAAAATCGTTGAAAAACACTCAGAACTGCGTCATCAGCCCGATCGACACCCCGGTCGTCGCGCTCGCCCCGCGCCGCAGGTTCAGCGCCGCGATCGTTGCCGGGTCGCGCATGTACGCACCGGTCATCCCGTTGCGGTCGACCTCGACATACAGCTCGGTGCGCTTCGACAGGAAGTATTCGGCGATCGCGTAGGTCGTCAGCTTGTGACCGTCCGCGCCCGACACGTTGCCGAGATTGCGCGCGCGGTCGTAGAACGCGGCCGCGCTCAACTGCACCGACGGCAGCGGCTGCACGACCACGCCGAACGACGGGATATCGTCACGCCGCGACGGCGCGCCGGCCTTGTTCGCGCTCACGTTCAGCGACGCGTAGCTCAGGTAGAAGCGCGTACGGCCGAGCTGCAGCGTGCCGCCCGCCTGGATCGTCTGCGCCGACTGCGAGCCGTCCGGGCTGTAGGTCTTCGCATACGACACGCCGCCCATCAGGTCCGAGTACGTGTACATCGCGGCCGTCGAATAGCTGGTGCCCGCATGCGCGCTGCCCGCGACGCCGCCGGGCGAATAGTTCGCGCCGAACCGCAGGCCGCCCACCTGCCCGAGATACTTGATCGTGTTGTTGAAGCGCGAATCGAGCGTGAAGAAGTTGCCGTCGAACTGCACGCCCGGCTCGACCGCGAGCGATTGCCCGCGCCCGCCGAGCGGATCGAGCGCGATGCCGAGATCCTCCGCGGCATTGAACTGGCGGCCGAGCGTCAGGCGGCCGAAATCGCCGGCCAGGCCGACATACGCGGCCTGCGAAAACAGCGTGCCGGACGTCTTCAGCGCACCAGTGCCGCTGTTGAACGCGCCGTCGAGCACGAACAGCGCCTTCAGCCCGCCGCCGAGATCCTCCCTGCCGCGAATGCCGAACTCGTTGCCCGCGATGATGTTGTTGTTGAAGCCGACCTGGCTGCCGCCCGGCAAGCCGTTGACCCAGCGCACGCCGCCGCCGATCCGGCCGAACAGCGTCACGCTCGACTGCGCGTGCGCGCTCCCCCACAGCGCGCCGATCAGCGCCGCCGCGATCATCTTCTTCATGTCTCCTCCTGCCGCGTCGTCGCGCGGCGTATCGTGGTACTGCTTCCCGTCGAAAGGCGCCGCTGCCCGGCTGGCGGGCCGTACGCCGAATGCGATGCAATTCAATGCGATGCGATGTACGCGGCAGGCGCTAGCGGCCGCACGCGCCGACCGGCGGCGCGGCGTGCGCCGTGTCGCCCGCGAGG
>NZ_JAAGPB010000057.1:0-28644 GCF_017104585.1 Burkholderia sp. Ac-20392 | reverse complement strand
CCGTGCAGCGCGCGCTCGACGCGCTCGCCGAAGCCGACAAGGTCCAGGCGCTCGGCCGCGGCCGCGCGCGCCGCTGGATGACGCCGCCGCTGCCCGGTTTCGCGACGACCTTGTTACTCCCTGCCCCGCTGCCGGGCGATTAGGATGACCTCACCGAACGACGAGGTGACGAACATGAAACGCTCCAGTGCAGACATCCTTCGCGAATACGGCCCGTTTCCGGGCGTCGACGGCGTACACGGCGTCACGTACGACGGGCAGTACGTGTGGTACGCGTCCGGCGACAAGCTGAATGCGCTCGACCCGGAACGCGGCACGACCGTGCGCTCGCTCGACGTCGCCGCGCATGCGGGCACGGCGTTCGACGGCCGCCACCTGTACCAGATCGTCGAGGACCGCATCGAGAAGATCGATCCCGAATCGGGCCGCGTGCTCGCGACGATCCCCGCCCCCGGCAACGGCGGCGATTCGGGACTGGCGTGGGCCGAAGGCGCGCTGTGGGTCGGCCAGTACCGCGAACGCAAGATTCATCAGGTCGATCCGCAATCGGGCGCCGTGCTGCGCACGATCGAATCGAACCGCTTCGTCACCGGCGTGACGTGGGTCGACGGCGAGCTGTGGCACGGCACCTGGGAAGCCGACCAGGCCGACTTGCGGCACATCGATCCGCGCACGGGCCAGGTGCTCGAGCAGATCGACATGCCGGCCGGCGTCGGCGTATCGGGGCTCGAATCCGACGGCCACGACCGCTTCTACTGCGGTGGCGGCAACAGCGGCACGCTGCGCACCGTGCGTCGGCCCGCGCGGGCGTCGGGCAACAACGCGGGAGCAGCGCCCGATTCGGCTGACGAATGATCCGCCGCCTGCCGTGACCGCGCCCGGGCGCAGCACGCCTGCGCCCTGCGCCGAGTGCAGGAATGAACAAGACGACGCCGCGACCGCGTCGCTAAGATGCGGGCTCGTCAGTCATGTGTTCGGAGCGGTCGATGCAGCGCGGTGTGGTCTATGGTGTTCTGGCAGGTGCCCTGTGGGGCATGGTGTTTCTCGTTCCGCGGCTGCTAACCGACTTCTCGCCGCTACTGCTGAGCGCCGGCCGCTACGCGATGTACGGCCTCGTGTCGTTGGCAGCCGCACTGCCGGCCGCCCGCTCGCTGCTCGCGCGGCTGACCCGCGAGGATCTCGTCGCGCTGGTGAGGCTCGCCGTCGTCGGCAACGTCGCGTACTACATGCTGCTGTCCGGCGCCGTGCACCTGATCGGCATCGCGCCCAGTTCGCTGATCGTCGGCGTGCTGCCCGTCACGGTCACGCTCGCGGGCCTCGGCGACCACGGCGCCGTGCCGCTGCGGCGGCTCGCGGCCCCGCTCGCGCTGGTGATCGCGGGCATCGTCTGCATCAACGTCGACCTGTTCACGTCCGAAGCCGCGCATGCGACGACGCTCGGCCAGAAGCTCGCCGGCATCGCCTGTGCAGCGGGCGCACTCGCGAGCTGGACCTGGTATGCGGTCGCGAACGCACGCTATCTGCAGCGCCATCATCATTTCGGCGGCAACGAGTGGTCGGTGCTGTGGGGTGTCGTGACGGGCCTGATCGGCGGGCTCGTCTGGATCGCGATCCTTGCACTGCCGGCCGGCACCGTGCAGGCGGCTGTCCCGGCGTCCCGCTGGCAGCTGTTCTGGCTGCTGAACCTCGTGCTCGCGATCGGCGCATCGTGGCTCGGCAACGGGCTGTGGAATGCCGCGTCGAAGCGGCTGCCGCTCACGCTGTCGGGCCAGCTGATCGTGTTCGAAACCGTATTCGCGATGCTTTACGCATTCGTGTACGACCAGCGGATGCCGCATGCGCTCGAGATCGCCGCGCTGGTGCTGCTGCTCGCGGGCGTCTACGGATCGGTACGGCAACACGGCGACACGCCCGCCGGCGGCGATCCGTCGGGAAGCGCGCCGGCAAACGCGAACGCCGCGGCCCACTGAGCGCCGCGGCGTTTGATCAGACGAATCAGGGCGAAAGAGGCGGATCGGCCCGCGTCAGCGCGCGTCCTTGTGCATCCACTTGCGGCCCTCGATGGAGCCGTCGCGGCGCGACTTGTCGACGCGCCGCTGGCGCGCGAGCTTCGGATCGACGATCAACGGGCGGTAGATCTCGACACGGTCGTGGTCGGCGAGCGGTGCGTCGAGCGGCGCAAGCTTGCCATACACGCCCGTCTTCGCGTTCGCGAGATCGATTTCCGGGTGCAGCGCAAGTACGCCGCTCGCATCGATCGCCGAACGAACGGTCGCCCCTTCGGGCAGCGACAGCGGAATCAGCGTCTGGCGATCCGGCAGCGCGTAGCAGACTTCGATCGACAACATCGCGTCACCCCTTCCCGTAGCGCTGGTCGGCGCGCTTCACGAACGAATCGACGAACGTGTTCGCGATGTGGCTGAACACGGGCCCGATGATCTTCTCGAGCAGGATGCTCGAGAACTCGTAGTGCAGCGCGAATTCGATCTTGCAGGCATCGGCACGCAGTGCCGTGAAGCGCCACGTGCCCGTGAACTTCTTGAACGGGCCGTCCGTGAACTCCATGTCGATCCGCGTCGGGCGCTGCTGCGTGTTGCGCGTCGCGAAATGCTGCTTGATGCCTTTGAAGTTGATGTCGATGCGCGCTTCCATCCCGCTCTCGTCCTGACGGCGAATCTCGACGCCGCCGCACCAGGGCAGGAAATTGGGGTAGTCGGCCACGTCGGTAACGAGGTCGAACATCTGTTCCGCCGAATGACGGATCAATACGGTTTTCTGGACATCTGCCATAAATCGCGCGGCATCGCTCAAGGTGAGAACGCAAGCCGGGCGATTCCCGCCCCGCTTTGCTAAAATCGTGATTTTAAACGAGTTGGCCCGATCCTTTCATGAGCATCATCGACAACAGGAAAGCGCACTTCGATTATCACATCGAGGAGCGCTACGAGGCGGGGCTCGTGCTCGAGGGCTGGGAAGTCAAGGCGCTGCGCGCCGGGCGCGGCCAGATCCGGGAAGGTTACGTCGTGATCAAGCACGCGGAGATCTTCCTGATCGGTACCCATATCAGCCCGCTGCCCGAAGCTTCGACCCACATCACGCCCGACCCGGTTCGCACGCGCAAGCTGCTGCTGCACCGCGACGAAATCAAGAAACTGATCGGCAAGGTTGAGCAGCGTGGCTACACGCTCGTGCCGCTGAACTTCCACTACAAGGGCGGTCGCGTGAAGTGCGACATCGCGCTCGCGAAGGGCAAGAAGCTGCACGACAAGCGCGAAACCGAGAAGAAGCGCGACTGGGAACGCGAAAAGGCACGCATCATGCGCGCCGGCACCTGACCTGCGCGACACGCATCACAAACGACGCGGCCCGCTCGAAGCGGGCCGTGTCGTTTGGGCGATGTGAATCTTGCATGCCGGCTGCCCGGCAGTGGCCGAATCGGCACGCTGCGCGCCAATCCGCCCGTTTCGACTGAAGAAAGGTACCGATGACGCCGCGACGCGGGTATCACCCGCGCCCCGGCTGCGCGACGATTCGCCGCATGCCGATCGCACGCGGCGGCTGCCTGCGCACCGCGCAGGTCCGGCTCAGGCCTTCCCGCCCGAAGCCGCCCCCGCGCTCTTGACGATCGTCAATGCCGACGAGATCGCGGTACCGAGATCCGACAGGTTCGACGGCACGATCAGCGTGTTGCCCTGCTTCGCGAGATTCGAGAACGCGCTGACATACTGCTCGGCAACCTTCAGGTTCACCGCGTCCATCCCGCCCTGCGATTGCATTGCGTTCGCAATCTTCTGGATCGCTTGCGCGTTCGCTTCAGCCACCGCCAGAATCGCGGCGGCCTCGCCCTGCGCCTGGTTGATCGCGGCCTGCCGCTCGCCTTCGGATTTCTGGATCGCCGCTTCGCGCGCGCCCGACGCGAGGTTGATCTGCTCCTGCTTTCGGCCTTCGGAGGCGGCGATCAGCGCGCGCTTTTCACGCTCCGCGGTGATCTGCGCCTGCATCGCGTGCAGGATTTCCTTCGGCGGCGTCAGGTCCTTGATCTCGTAGCGCAGGACCTTCACCCCCCAGTTCGCCGCCGCCTGATCGAGCGCCGACACGATGTTGTGGTTGATGAAGTCGCGCTCCTCGAACGTCTTGTCGAGTTCGAGCTTGCCGACCACCGAGCGCAACGTCGTTTGCGCGAGCTGCGTGATCGCGAGCACGAAGTTGCTCGACCCGTACGACGCCTTCATCGGATCGGTCACCTGGAAATACAGCACGCCATCGACCTGCAGCTGCGTGTTGTCGCGCGTGATACAGACCTGGCTGGGTACGTCGAGCGGGATTTCCTTCAGCATGTGCCGGTATGCGATGCGATCGACGAACGGCAGCACGATGTTCAGGCCGGGCGACAGCGTCGCGTGATAGCGCCCGAAGCGTTCAAGCACCCATGCATGCTGCTGCGGCACGATCTTCACCGTCTTCGACACGATCACGATCGCGATGACGAGCAGGACAACCCAGATGATCAGCGAATCCATGAAGTATTCCCTCCTTGTTGTATCCGCGGACGATCAGCCCGCGGGTTTCGCCACGACCACGAGACAATTGCCGCGCACGGCACTCACCTGATACACGTGCACATCGTCGCGCTCGCCGTTCTCGAGCTCGACGTCCCAGTCGGCGCCGCGATACTGCACGCGCGCGCGGCCGTCACGCCACGCGTCGACCGTGACGGTCGCGCCGATATCGAGATTGACGTCGGGATTCGTCGATGTGTCGCGCTTCTGCTTGCGGCCGAGCCCCGACCGCCGCAACACGACCATCGCGACGATCGCGACCGCCGCCGCCGCACCGAACTGCACGTGCGGCGCGAAGCCGGCCAGTTGCAGCAGCCCGCCGGCGAGAAAGCCGAGCGCGATCATCAACAGGTAGAACGTGCCCGTCAGCAACTCGGCCACGACCAGCACGCCCACCGCGACCCACCAGAACAGATGCCCCGACATCATTGTGGTCTCCAGAAAAACATCCCCCGCGCTCACTAGCGTTGCAAGCAACCAGAATACGCGTTGAAGCGCGACTCTGGAACGATATGCTCGCTGCCCCGACGAGGTGGCAGGCACGCTTGAGGCGGCCCGACGAGTACCCACAAACAAAAACACCCCGGTGCTTACCGGGGTGTTTATAGCATGAACCTTGCATTTTGCCTTCAACGAAAGCACGGTGCCACCGCGCTTCCGTCAAAGTGCGTTACCGACCGTTACTTCCGGTTGGCGAGCGCCTGCCACGTTTCGATGATCGTGTCGGGGTTCAGCGAGATCGACACGATGCCTTCGTCCGTCAGCCATTGCGCGAAGTCCGGGTGATCGGACGGGCCCTGGCCGCAGATACCGACGTACTTGCCCATCTTGCGGCAGGTATCGATTGCGCGCTTCAGCAGGAACTTGACGGCCGGATCGCGTTCGTCGAAGTCGACAGCCAGCAGTTCCATGCCCGAGTCGCGGTCGAGGCCGAGCGTGAGCTGCGTAAGGTCGTTCGAGCCGATCGAGAAACCGTCGAAGAACTGCAGGAAGTCTTCGGCGAGAATCGCGTTGGTCGGGACTTCACACATCATCACGAGGCGCAGGCCGTTTTCGCCGCGCTTCAGGCCGAACTTCTCGAGCAGGCCGACGACGCGCTCCGCCTGCTTCACGGTACGCACGAACGGCACCATGATCTCGACGTTGGTCAGGCCCATCTCGTCGCGCACGCGCTTCAGTGCACGGCACTCCATCTCGAACGCCTGCGCGAAGTCTTCAGCGATGTAACGCGACGCGCCGCGGAAGCCCAGCATCGGGTTTTCCTCGTCCGGCTCGTAACGCGAACCGCCGATCAGCTTCTTGTACTCGTTCGACTTGAAGTCGGACAGGCGCACGATCACGGGCTTCGGATAGAACGCCGCCGCGATCGTCGCGACACCTTCCGTCAGCTTGTCGACGTAGAACTGACGCGGCGATGCGTGACCGCGCGCGACGCTCTCGACGGCCTTCTTCAGGTCCTGGTCGATGTTCGGGTACTCGAGGATCGCCTTCGGGTGAACGCCGATGTTGTTGTTGATGATGAACTCGAGACGCGCGAGACCCACGCCGCCGTTCGGCAGTTGCGAGAAGTCGAACGCGAGCTGCGGGTTGCCGACGTTCATCATGATCTTGACCGGGATTTCCGGCAGTTCGCCGCGCTGCACTTCCGTGACTTCCGTCTCGAGCAGGCCGTCGTAGATCTTGCCTTCGTCGCCTTCCGCGCACGACACGGTGACGAGCGCGCCGTCCTTCAGGATGTCGGTTGCATCGCCGCAGCCGACGACTGCCGGCACGCCGAGCTCACGCGCGATGATTGCCGCGTGGCAGGTGCGGCCGCCACGGTTCGTGACGATCGCGGCTGCACGCTTCATCACCGGCTCCCAGTTCGGGTCGGTCATGTCGGCCACCAGCACGTCGCCCGGCTGCACGCGTTCCATTTCCGACGGATCCTGGATCACGCGCACGGGGCCCGCGCCGATCTTCTGGCCGATCGCACGACCCGTCGCGAGCACCTGCGACTGGCCCTTCAGTTTGAAGCGCTGCTCGGCCTTGCCGGTCGCCTGGCTCTTCACGGTTTCCGGGCGTGCCTGCAGGATGAAGATCTTGCCGTCGCGGCCGTCCTTGCCCCACTCGATGTCCATCGGACGCTGGTAGTGCTTCTCGATGATGACCGCGTACTTCGCCAGCTCGATCACGTCTTCGTCGGTGATCGAGTAGCGGTTGCGCTGTTCGTGCGGCACGTCGACCGTCTTCACGCGGCCCGGCTCGCCCGGCTGCGTGAATTCCATCTTGATCAGCTTCGAGCCGATCGAGCGGCGGATGATCGGGTACTTGTCCTGTGCGAGCGTCGTCTTGAACACGTAGAACTCGTCCGGGTTCACGGCGCCCTGCACGACGGTTTCGCCCAGGCCGTAGCTCGACGTGATGAACACGGCGTCCTTGAAGCCCGATTCGGTATCGATCGTGAACATCACGCCGGCCGCGCCGACGTCCGAGCGGACCATGCGCTGAACGCCGGCCGACAGCGCAACTTCCGCGTGCGTGAAGCCCTTGTGCACGCGATACGAGATCGCGCGGTCGTTGTACAGCGACGCGAACACGTGCTTCATGCGGTCGAGCACGTCTTCGATGCCGACGACGTTCAGGTACGACTCCTGCTGGCCGGCGAACGATGCGTCGGGCAGGTCTTCCGCGGTGGCGGACGAACGCACGGCGAACGACAGCTCGCCCGGCGAGCTGTTCTTCAGGATTTCGAACTGCTCACGGATTTCCTGCGCAAGACGTGCCTGCATCGGCGCATCGACGATCCACTTGCGGATTTCGGCACCGGCTTCGGCGAGCGCCTTCACGTCGTCGATGTCGAGCGACTCGAGACGCTTGGCGATGCGGTCGGTAAGGTCGTTGTGCTTGAGGAAATCGCGGAACGCGAGCGCGGTCGTGGCGAAACCGGTGGGTACGCGAACGCCTGCTTCGGAAAGCTGGCTGATCATTTCGCCAAGCGACGCATTCTTGCCGCCGACGATCTCCACATCGGTCATCCGCAACTGCTCGAACGGAATTACATACGCCTGGTCCTTTGCGACGTTTGCTGCGTTAGTCATACAAGCCCCTAAGTGTGAAAAAAATGCTCGATTGCGCAAGTGGGCTTGGACGCGGGCGCTTGCAAAAAGGCGCGGCGCGTCTTGCGCAACCTGTTGGAGAAACAATCGCAGCGGTGGATAATCTTCCGACCCGATTTGCAAAAATCCCGGCAGAAGGGCGATATTTGCAGACAAATCGCCAAACTTGCCGGGAATTTTGGAATCGAGCGGCGAAGCCTGGGGCGCCGTTCGCGCCCTGCCCCCGCAATTGCTTATCCAACAGGTTGCCGCTATTCTACCGTGCCGGCTGCCGGATGTGGCGCGACCTTGTCACTGCGTCTGGAGGCGAACCTCCAGCCGCCCGCGCAACCGCCCTTCACGTTCGACGCCCAGATTCATGCTGCCTACCGTATTCATCGTCTCCGACGGCACCGGGATCACTGCCGAAACCTTCGCGCATTCGATCCTCTCCCAGTTCGACCAGAAATTCCGTCTCGTACGCGTGCCGTTCGTCGACTCGCTCGACAAGGCCTATGCGACCGTCGAGAAGATCAACGAGGCCGCCGTGCACGACGGCCGCCGCGCGATCGTGTTCACGACGCTCGTCGACAGCGAGTCGAACGACATCGTCAAGCGCTCGAACGCACTCGTGCTCGACATGTTCCAGCGCTTCGTCGAGCCGCTCGAGCAGGAACTGGAGCTCAAGTCGAGCCACGCGATGGGCCGCGGCCACCAGAACGCGGACACCGAGGAATACAAGACCCGGATCGAAGCGATCAACTTCTCGCTCGCGCACGACGACGGCCAGTCGAACCGCAACCTGTCGGAAGCCGACGTGATCCTCGTCGGCGTGTCGCGCAGCGGCAAGACGCCAACGAGCCTGTATCTCGCGATGCAGTACGGCGTGAAGGCGGCAAACTATCCGCTGATTCCGGAAGATTTCGAGCGCGGCAAGCTGCCGTCGGCGTTGTCGCCGTACAGCGACAAGCTGTTCGGGCTGTCGATCGATCCGCAGCGCCTGTCGGAGATCCGCAACGAGCGCCGGCCGGGCAGCAAATACGCGGCGCCCGAGAACTGTCGCTACGAGATCAACGAAGCCGAAGCGATGATGCGCCGCGAGGGGATCAAGTGGCTGTCGTCGACGCACAAGTCGATCGAGGAAATCGCGACGACGATCCTGCAGGAAATCCGCCTCGACCGGCAGTCGTACTAAGACTGGACGCTGACGGCCACTTGGCCGCCAGCAGAAACAAAAAGGCCGCGTCGAACGCGGCCTTTTTCATGGTGCGGAGACAGCACGCGCGTGGCGTCACGCCCGCCGCTGCTGACGCACCTGCTCGAACAGGCAGACCGCAGCCGCGGCCGCGACGTTCAGCGACTCCATCCCGCCCGGCTGCGGGATCGTCACGCGATGCGTGGCGGCATCGCGCCAGAACGCCGACACACCGGCACCCTCGTTGCCGAACACCCACGCAACCGGCCCCGACAGGTCGCAGTCATAGACCGCCTGCGCGCCGTGCGAGTCGGTCAGCGCGACCGGCACATCGAGGCGCTCGGCGAGCGCGCCGGCTTCGACGTCCTCGTGGATCGACAGCAGGAAATGCGCGCCCATGCCCGAGCGCAGCACCTTCGACGACCATGCATACGCGGTCCCCGGCGCACAGAACACGTGGCGCACGCCTGCGGCCGCCGCGCTGCGCAGGATCGAGCCGACGTTGCCGGCGTCCTGCACACCGTCGAGCACGACCGACGACTGCGTCACGCGCGCCGGCAGCGGCTGCGCCGGCCGGTCGACGAGCAGCAGGAAACCGACACCGTTGACGACGTTCGACAACTGCCCGAACAGCGCGTCGGGCAGCGTGACGATCCGTTGCGCATCGATGCGCGCGACGATCGCCTGGGCCTCGTCGTGGCCGAGTGCACCTTCGGTCGTGACGCACAGCTCGGGCGTCGCGCCCGTGTCGAGGTACGCGCTCGCGAGATGGAATCCTTCGAGCAGCGCCTGGCCGCCGCGGCGCTGATGGGACGTCGAACCCGCGAGCGCCTTCAGGCGCTTGTACAGCGGGTTGTCGCGGGATGTAATGCTTTTCATCGAATCAGGTCGAGTGCCGCACGAACCGGCGCGAACGAGCGCCGATGGGCTTCGCACGGGCCGTGCTCGCGCAGTGCGGCAAGGTGTTTCGCGGTGCCGTAGCCCGCATGCACGTTGAAGCCGTACGCGGGGAAGCGTTCGTGCAGGTCGACGAGCATGCGGTCACGAGTGACCTTCGCGAGGATCGACGCGGCCGAGATGCTCGGCACGAGTGCGTCGCCGCTGACGATCGCCTCGGCGCGCACGGTCAGTGTCGGGCAGCGGTTGCCGTCGATCTGCGCGAGCGTCGGCAGGACCGACAGCCCTTCGACCGCCCGCTTCATCGCGAGCATCGTCGCGTGCAGGATGTTCAGCGTGTCGATCTCGTCGACGCTCGCCGATGCGACGCAATACGACAGCGAGCGCGCGACGATCAGCTCGTACAGCGCATCGCGCTTCTTCGCGGACAGCGCCTTCGAATCGTCGAGCCCGTCGATCGGCTGCGCCGGATCGAGAATCACCGCGGCGGCCACCACCGGCCCCGCGAGCGGGCCGCGGCCCGCTTCGTCGACGCCGCAGACGATCTCGTCGGGACGGCTGAAATCGAAACCGCCCTGCTCGTCGCTCGACGCGCGGCGGCGTGGTGCACGTACTGCGGTCATGCGCGCCCCTTGCGTTGTTCGAGCACGCGCACGACCGCTTCGGCCGCCTTCGCGGCCGTGTTCTGCCGCAGCGAAAGATGCATTTCGGTAAATATTTCGGTCAGCGTGCGGCGGTTCGCATCATCGCGCAGCTGCGTGAGCGTCGCATCGGCGAGCGCCTCGGGCGTCGCGAAATGCTGCAGCAGCTCGGGCACGACGAAACGCCCCGCCAGGATATTCGGCAAACCGACATACGGCAGGTAACCCTGCCGGCGCATGATCTGCCCGGTCAGCCAGGGCACCTTGTACGAGATCACCATCGGCTTCTTCAGGAGCGCGGCTTCCAGCGTGACCGTGCCGCTCTTCACGAGGATCGCGTCGGCAGCGGTCATCGCAACCTGCGAGCGGCCGTCGGTGATCGTCAGCGCGAGCTGCGGATGCGCATCGACGAGCGGCTGCAGCAGTGCGCGCAGCGCGGGCGTCGCCGCCGGCATCACGAACCGCACGCCGGGCTCGCGCTGCTGCATCAGCGCCATCGCCGCGAAGAACGTCGGGCCGATCAGCGCGATTTCCGAGCGCCGGCTGCCCGGCAACACGGCAATCACGGGGCCGTCGGCCGGCAGTCCGAGCGCGATGCGCGCACCGTGCGTGTCGGGTTCGAGCGGAATCTCGTCGGCGAGCGGATGGCCGACGTAGGTCGAGGCGACGCCTGCCTTGTCGAGAATCGCCGGTTCGAACGGGAACAGGCACAGCATGTGGTCGACGGACTTCGCGATCTTCTTGATCCGGCCGCCGCGCCATGCCCAGATCGACGGGCACACGAAATGAATCGACGGGATGCCCGCGTCGCGCGCGGCCTGTTCGACGTTGAAGTTGAAGTCGGGCGCGTCGACGCCGATGAACGCGTCCGGACGCTCGGCGAGCAACTGGCGCTTCAGCTCGCCGCGAATCCGCAGGATCTCGGGAATCTGGCCCAGCGCCTCGACATAGCCGCGCACGGTCAGCTTGTCCATCTGCCAGTGCGAGTCGAAGCCGTGCGCGATCATCCGCTGCCCGCCGATCCCGTAGTACTGGGCCGATTCGGGCAGCCGCTCGCGCAGCCCGCCGAGCAGCGACGCGCCGAGCAGGTCGCCCGACGGTTCGCCGGCCACCATCGCGAGCCGGAGCTGAGAGGTCGGAAGCGGCATCGCTTAGCGGATGATGCCGCGTTGCGACGCGTCGATGAACTCGACGAGCGTCGTTACAGGTGCGTCACCCTCGCCGCCCGCCGCAGCCAGCTCGCGCAACTGCACTTTCGCTTCCTCGAACGACAGGCCGTTCTTGTACAGCAGGCGGTACGCGCTGCGCAGCGCGGAGATCGCGTCGGGCGAGAAACCGCGCCGACGCAGCCCTTCGACGTTGATCCCGTGCGGCTCGGCCTTGTTGCCCGCCGCGATCACGAACGGCGGAATGTCCTGCACGAGCGCCGACGCGCCGCCCAGCATCGAGTGCGCACCGATGCGCACGAACTGGTGGACGCCCGACATCCCGCCGACGATCGCCCAGTCGCCGATCTCGACGTGGCCGGCCATCTGTGCGTTGCTCGACAGGATCACGTGGTTACCGACGGTGCAGTCGTGACCGATGTGCACATAGGCCATGATCCAGTTGTCGTCACCGAGCGTCGTCACGCCGACGTCCTGCACGGTGCCCGTGTGGATCGTCGTGAATTCGCGGATCGTGTTGCGGTTGCCGATCACGAGCTTCGTCGGCTCGTCCTTGTACTTCATGTCCTGCGGACGACCACCGACCGACGCGTAATGGCCGATGCGGTTGTCCTCGCCGAGCGTCGTATGGCCTTCGATCACGCTGTGCGAGCCGATCGTCGTACGCGCGCCGATCGTGACGTGCGGACCGACGATCGCGTACGGACCGATCTCGACCGATTCGTCGATCTGCGCGCCCGGTTCGACAATCGCGGTGGGATGAATCCTGGTCATGCGCCGTTGCCTCTCGATGTGATGTGTCGCGTTGCGTTGCCTGTCCGTGCCGCGTCGCTCAGGGCGCCACGTCGGTCGTCTTGACCGTGCACATCAGCTCGGCTTCCGCCGCCACCTTGCCGTCCACTTCCGCGACCGCCTTGAACTTCCAGATGCCGCGGATGTAGCGTTCGAACGTCACGTTCAGAATCAGTTGGTCGCCCGGCTCGACCGGACGCTTGAAGCGCGCGCCATCGATCCCGACGAAGTAGTACAGCGTGTTCTCCGGATCCTTCGGCTGCTCTTCCGAGAAAGTCAGCAGCGCCGCGGCCTGCGCGAGCGCTTCGAGAATCAGCACGCCCGGCATCACCGGCCGCTTCGGGAAATGTCCCTGGAAGTACGGCTCGTTGATCGACACGTTCTTCAGCGCTTTGATTCCCTTGTGCGGTTCGAGTTCGAGCACGCGATCGACGAGCAGAATCGGGTAGCGATGCGGCAGCAGCGTGAGGATCTTGTGGATGTCGAGATTGATTTTTTCAGTGCTCATGATGGTTCGTCTCACGCAGAGGCTGCGCGGTGGTGATGCAAAGGCTGAAGCGGGCCGCCGTGCGGCCCAGTCTGGCAAACCGGGCCGGTTGCGCTGGCCGTACCCGGTTCGAGGTCTCGCATGATGCGCTCAGGCGTCCGTGCCGCCCTGGGCGGCGAGCGCGGCTTCGAGCGCCTTGATGCGCTCGCGCAGCTTGTCGAGGTTGCGCACGAGCGCGGCGCTCTTGTTCCATTCGCCGTGGTCGACGGCCGGGAACGCGCTGGTATAGATGCCGGCTTTCGGCAGCGACTTCGATACGCCCGATTTCGCCGTGATGATGACATAGTCGCCGAGCGTCACGTGGCCGGCGATCCCGGCCGCGCCGCCGATCATGCAGTGGCGGCCGATCGTCGTGCTGCCCGCGATCCCGGCACTGCCGGCGATCACCGTGTAGGCGCCGATCCGGCAGTTGTGGCCGATCTGCACCTGGTTGTCGATCTTCACGCATTCCTCGATGACGGTATCCGCCATCGCGCCACGGTCGATCGTCGTGTTCGCGCCGATCTCGACGTCGGGGCCGATCGTGACACCGCCGACCTGCGGGATCTTGACCCAGCTGCCGGTGCGCGCGTCGCCGTCACCGACGAAATCCGGCGCGAAGCCGAAGCCGTCGGAGCCAATCACGGCACCCGCATGGATGATCGCGCGCGGGCCGACCTTGCAGCCGTGATACACCGACGCGTTCGGATACAGATGCGAGCCCGCACCGATCGTCGTGCCGCGGCCGACGAATACGTTCGCATCGAGCTGCACGCCGTCTTCGATCACCGCGCCGGCCTCGACCGTCACGTGCGGGCCGATCACCGCGCTCGCGGCAACCTGCGCGGCCGGATCGATCGTCGCGCTCGGATGCACGCCGGCGGCACGCTGCGGCGTGGCCAGATCGATGAACATCTGCGCGACGCGCGCGAAGTACGCGTACGGATTCGGCGTGACGATGAAATTGCGGGGGCCGGCCGTCCGGCCGCTCGCGGCCGCACCCAGCTTTTCCAGATCCTCCGGCGCGATCAGCACCGCGCCGGCGCGGGTCGACTCGACCTGCGACAGGTACTTCGGATTCGCGAGGAACGCGAGTTGCTGCGGGCCTGCCTGGTCGAGCGGTGCGAGCCCGCCCACCTTGCACTGTGCGTCGCCGGCGATCTCGCCGCCGAACCGCTTTACGAGTTCCTCAAGCGTCAATGCCATTCGTCGTCTGCTCCGTTCAGTTCGTCGAGCCGGACGCGAGCGCCTTGAGCACCTTGTCGGTGATGTCGATGCGCGGGCTGACGTACACGGCTTCCTGCACGATCAGGTCGTAATTCTGCTGCTCGGCGATCTGCTTGATGACCTTGTTCGCCCGCTCGAGCACGGCCGCCAGCTCCTCGTTGCGGCGCTGGTTCAGGTCTTCGCGGAACTCGCGCTGCTTGCGCTGGAAGTCGGTATCGAGCTGGGCGAGATCGCGCTGCTTCTGCGCGCGGTCGGCCGCCGACAGCGACGCGCCGTTCTTGTCCAGCGAATCGGACATCGACTTCAGGCGCGCCCCGAGATCCTGCAGATCCTTGTCACGCTTCGCGAACTCGGCTTCGAGCTTCGTCTGCGCCGCCTTCGCGGGCACCGACTCGCGCAGGATCCGATCCGAATTGACCGCCGCGATGCGGGCGACGTCCTGTGCGTGCGCCGTTGCCGCGCCCAAGGCCAGCGCAACGGTCAGCGCGCACATCACTCGTTTCGAAAACTTACCGGTTAGCAAAATTACCCTCTCGTTGCTGTTGTCATGCGTTCGGTCAGAACGCCGTCCCGATCTGGAACTGGAATTTCTGGTACTGGTCGCCTTCGTGCTTCTGCAGCGGGAAACCGAGGCTCAGCTTCAGCGGGCCGATCGGCGAGATCCACGCGAGACCCACACCGTAGCCGTAACGCAGGCCGTTGGCGCCCGTACTCGTGCCGCCCGGCGCGTTGCCCCACACGTTACCGCCGTCGAGGAACGTGAACACGCGCAGCGTGCGGTCGTAGCCCGTGCCCGGCAGCGGGAACGTCAGTTCGATGTTGCCGACGACCATCTTCGAACCGCCGATCGGGTCGTTCGTCTTCGTGTCGCGCGGGCCCAGCGAGCTCGGCTCGTAGCCCCGCACGGAGCCGATACCGCCCGCGTAGTAGTTCTTGAAGATCGGGTACGGGTTGCCGATACCGTTACCGTAGCCGCCCTGCAGGTTCATGCCCAGGATGAAGCCGCGCGAGAACGAATAGTAGTACTGGGCCTGCAGGTCGGCCTTGTAGTACTGGATCTTGCCGACCGGCACGCCGTACTCCATGTTCGCCTGCGTGAAGTAGCCGCGGCTCGGAATCAGCGCGCTGTCACGCGCGTCGCGCGACCACGCGATCGTCAGCGGCACCGTGTTCGACACGCGGCCGAACTGGTTCACGTAGTCCTGGTAGCTCTGCGGCGTGTTCGAATCGACGTCGAGACGGTTCTGCTCGAAGCCCGCGCCGAAGTAGACGGTGTCGACTTCCGAGAACGGGATGCCGAACTTCAGGTTGCCGCCCGCGCTGATGATCCGGAAGCTCGAGCTCGTCGAATAGTAGAGCGGCTGGTACGTGCGGTAGTAGACGTCCGTGATCCGCTTGATGCCGTCGACCGTGAAGTACGGGTCGACCTGCGTGACGGTCAGCGTACGGTAGCTCTTCGCGGTATTGACGTTCACCGACAGGCTGGTACCCGAACCGAACACGTTGTCCTGCGACACGCCGGCCGACAGCACGACCTTGTCCGTCGACGAGAAGCCCGCACCCAGCGTGATCGCGCCGGTCGGCTTTTCGTCGACCTTCACGTTCACGTCGACCTGGTCGTTCGTACCTTCGACCGGCACCGTCGTCACGTCGACGTTGGTGAAGTAGCCGAGACGGTTCACGCGATCCTTCGACAGCGCGAGGCGGTTCGAATCGAACCACGAGCTCTCAAGCTGGCGCATTTCGCGACGCACCACTTCGTCGCGCGTACGCGTATTGCCGACGACGTTGATGCGGCGCACGTACACGCGGCGGCTCGGATCGACGACGAGGTTCAGGTTCACCTTGTGGTTCGCCTGGTCGATGTCCGGCTGCGCGTTGACGGTCGCGAATGCGTAGCCGTATTCACCGAGCTTGTCGACGATCGACTTGGTGGTCTGTTGCAGCTTTTCGGCCGAGAAGCGATCGCCCGGCTTGATCTTGATCAGCTTGTTGAGTTCGGCTTCGCGATCGAGCAGGTTGCCCGACAGCTTGATGCCCGACACCGTGTACGGCTCGCCTTCGTGCAGCGTGACCGTCAGGTACATGTCCTTCTTGTCGGGCGAGATCGACACCTGGGTCGAATCGATGTTGAACTCGAGATAGCCGCGGTTCAGGTAGTACGAGCGCACCGCCTCGAGGTCGCCCGTGAGCTTTTCCTTCGAGTACAGGTCGTTCTTCGTGTACCAGGAGAACCAGTTCGGCGTCGACAGCTGCATCTCGTCACGCAGCGTGCTCGTCTTGAACGCCTTGTTGCCGATGAAGTTGATCTGGCGGATCTTCGCGCTCGGACCTTCGGCCACCGCGAACAGGATCGACACGCGGTTCGCGTCGACCGGCGTGACCGTCGTCTTGACCTCGGCCGCGTAGAAGCCGCGCGTGAGGTACTGGCGCTTGAGCTCCTGCTCCGCCTTGTCGACGAGCGCCTTGTCGTAGTAGCGACCGTCGGCAAGGCCGACTGCGCGCAGCGCCTTCGTCAGGTTGTCCTTGTCGAATTCCTTCGTGCCGGTGAAGTCGATCGACGCGATGGCCGGACGCTCCTGCACCTGCACGATCACGACGTTGCCCTGGGTGGCGATGCGTACGTCGTTGAAGAAGCCCGTCGCGTACAGCGCGCGGATTGCTTCGGATGCCTTGTCGTCCGTGAAGGTATCGCCCTGCTTGATCGGCAGATAGGCGAACACCGAACCCGCTTCGACGCGCTGCAGCCCCTCGATCTTGATGTCTTGCACCACGAACGGTGCCGCTGCATGCGCCGCGAGGCCGTGCGCGGCGAGCGCGGCCGCTGCAACTGTCTTAGGTACAAAGCGATGAGGTTTGAACAACATGCATCCCCAATATTTAGCTGCATCAAATCAGGCGGCTGCCGAGCGGCCGCCGCCTGACGCTTCAGAAATGGATTAACCGAGCCAGATCGTTGAACAGCGCGATCGCCGACAATGCGACGATGCAGATCAACCCGGCTCTTTGCAGAATCAGCTGCCAGCGCTCCGAGACGGCTTTCCCGGTCGTGGCTTCAACCGCATAATATAACAGATGCCCCCCGTCCAAAACGGGAATCGGCAACAAGTTCAGGACGCCAAGGCTAATGCTGACAAGGGCGAGGAACGACAGGAACGCCGACGGACCGAGCCGCGCACTCTTGCCCGCGTAGTCCGCGATCGTCACCGGGCCGGACAGGTTCTTCAGCGACGCGTTGCCCGTGATCATGCGCCCGAACATCCGCAGCGAATACACGGAGATGTCCCACGTACGGTGCGCGCCGAGCTGCAGGCTCTCGATCGGCCCGTACCGCACGTCGACGGACGGCGCATGCATCGACAGCGCCGCGCCGATCCGGCCGACCTGCTGCCCCGATTCGTCGTCGCGCTGCATCTGCGGCACGATCGACACCGTCTGCGCAGCGCCGTCGCGCTCGATCTGCAGGTCGAGCGGCTTGCCTGCATGGTGTTTCACGAAATCGATGAAGCGCGACGCGCCGCCGATCGGCTTGCCGTCGAGCGCGACCAGCTTGTCGCCGGACTTCAGGCCTGCCTGCTCCGCCGCGCTGCCGGGCTGCACCGACGCGACCGACAGCGTGCCGCCGCCGGTCTCGAAGCCCAGATGGGCCATGAAATCGTCGTCGAGCTGACTTTCGGGAACATTGCGGAGGTCGACGCGGAAATCGAACGTCGTGTTGCCGTCGCGGGCGCCGAGCACGATCTCGCGGTGATCGAACGCAGCCGCCAGCAGCTTCCAGCGCAGGTCCGACCACGACCGCACCGGCTCGGACTCGCCGCCCTGCGCGTTGCGGATCGACACGATCTTCTCGTTGCCGTCGAAGCCCGCGCGCGCCGCCACCGTACCGGCGGCCGGCGGTGCGACGATCGCGGTCGGCTCGGTTACACCAGTGGCAAATACGACGGAAAACAGCACGATTGCCAACAGGAAGTTGGCAATCGGCCCGGCCGCGACGATTGCGATGCGCTTGTAGACGGACTGCCGGTTGAACGCCTGGCCGAGCTCCTCGGGCGCAATGCCGGGGCCGGGATCGCGCTCGTCGAGCATCTTCACGTAGCCGCCGAGCGGCAGCGCCGACAGCGTCCACTCGGTGCCCGTCCTACGGCTGACCCAGCGCGCGACGGGCTGGCCGAAGCCGATCGAGAAACGCAGCACCTTCACGCCGCACCAGCGCGCGACGCGATAGTGTCCGTACTCATGCACGACGACCAGCACCCCGATCGCCACCGCAAACGCGATCAGTTCGACCAGCACGTTCATGAGCACTCCATTCAGACAGTGCGCTCCACGCGTGGCGCAGGCGCTTTCGCAATGATTTCGGCGGCGAGGCGGCGTGCCTCGGCATCCGCCTCCAGGACATCCTCGAGCCCGTCGGGCGTACGGTTCGGCAGCGTGTTGAGCACGGCGTCGACCGTCGCCGCGATCGCCATGAAGCCGATGCGGCGCTCGAGAAACGCTTCGACCGCGACTTCGTTCGCTGCGTTCAATGCAGCGCTCGCGATGCCGCCTTCCTCAAGCGCCTTCAGCGCGAGCGCGAGGCACGGGAAGCGCGCGTAATCGGGCTTCTCGAACGACAGCTGGGCGATCTGCGCGAGGTCGAGCTGGTCGACGCCCGCATCGACACGCTCGGGGAACGCAAGCGCGTGCGCAATCGGCGTGCGCATGTCGGGGTTGCCGAGCTGGGCGAGCACCGAGCCGTCGCGATACGACACGAGCGAATGGATCACGCTCTGCGGGTGGATCAGCACGTCGATGCGGTCACCCGGCAGCCCGAAGATCCAGTGCGCCTCGATCACCTCGAGGCCCTTGTTCATCATCGTCGCGGAATCGACCGAGATCTTGCGGCCCATCACCCAGTTCGGATGCTTGCACGCCTCGTCCGGCGTCACGTCGACGAGCGTGGCCGGCTCGCGCGTGCGGAACGGGCCGCCCGACGCGGTCAGGATGATCTTCGAGATCCCGCCGTGCTCGGCCGCGTCGCGCGGCATGCACTGGAAGATCGCGTTGTGTTCGCTGTCGACCGGCAGCAGGATCGCGCCATGGTCGCGCACGGCGTCCATGAAGATCGCGCCCGACATCACCAGCGCTTCCTTGTTCGCGAGCAGGATGCGCTTGCCGGCGCGCGCGGCCGCGAGGCTCGGCGCCATGCCGGCCGCGCCGACGATCGCCGCGACCACCGTGTCGCAGCCATCGCTCTTCGACACGTCGACGAGCGCCTGCGGCCCGTGCAGCACGGTCGTCTTGCTGCCCGCCGCGCGCAGTTTCGCATCGACGTGCGCGGCCGTCGCGGCATCGCCGACCACCGCCACTTCGGGCGCGAAGCGCAGGCATTGCTCGACCAGCTTGTCGCCGTTGCGGTGTGCGGTCAGCGCGTAGACCGAGAAGCGCTCGGGATGGCGCGCGACCACGTCGAGCGTGCTGTCTCCGATCGAGCCCGTGGAACCGAGCAATGTCAGACGTTTTTGCATAACAGAAGTAATGGTTTAACCAAGCAGCAGCATCGCGAGCGGCAGCACCGGCAGCAGCGCGTCGACACGGTCGAGCACGCCGCCATGGCCAGGCAGCAGTCCGCTCGAATCCTTCACGCCCGCCTGCCGCTTCAGCAGCGACTCGAACAGGTCGCCGATCACGCTATACGCGACCAGCAGCGTCAGTGCGGCCCACGCGCCGGGCATCCCGTAGCGCACGGCGAACGCGGAAAACAGGGTCGGCTCGAACGCATGCGCGGCCATCGCGACACCGGCGACGACCATCACGGCGAGCCAGCCACCGATCGCGCCTTCCCAGCTCTTGCCGGGGCTGATCGTGATGGCCAGTTTACGCTTTCCAAAAGCCTTGCCCGCGAAGTATGCACCGATATCGGCGAGCCAGACGACCAGAAGCAGCGACAGCACGAACGGTACGCCCTGCGCCCGCGCCGCGACGAGCGCATGCCAGCAGGCCGCAAAGACCACGAGGCCCGCCGCGAGCAGGAACGGCCGCCATACGCCGCCCGCGAGCGCCGGTTTGCGCCGCAGCGTGAACGGGCCGACCAGCAGCCAGAACACGCCGGCTGCCATGAAAAGGGGACGGGACGAAGCCGCATCGACGCCGAGCGGCGCCGTTGCCGCGAGCGCCAGCGCCGCGACGACGGCATAGATGACCGGGCCGGCGCCGCCGAGCTTGAGCAGGCGCGCCCATTCCCACGCGGCAAACACGAGCACGACGCCGATCAGCGCGCCGAACGCGGTGAGCGGCGCGAACAGCGTCACCGGCAGCAGTACCGCCAGCATCACGATCGCCGTGATCACACGGGTTTTCAGCATGAAAGGGAGTCGGCGTTCTGCGATTGCGGTTCGAGCTGTGCGCTCGTGCGGCCGAAGCGGCGCTCGCGCTCCGTATACGACGCCATTGCGTCGGCCAGTGCCGCGCCGTCGAAATCCGGCCAGTATTTGTCGGTGAAATAGAATTCGGCGTACGCGAGTTGCCACAGCAGGAAATTGCTGACGCGCTGCTCGCCACCGGTACGGATGAAGAGATCGGGCTCCGGCGCATAGGCCATCGCCAGGTGCGGTGCGAACGCGTCCTCGGTCACCTCGACCTCGCGACCCTCGCGCACGGCCTGCTCGACGAGCTTCTTCGTCGCCTGCAGGATGTCCCACCGGCCGCCGTAGTTGGCCGCGATGGTGAGCGTAAGACGGGTATTGCGCGCCGTCTTGGTTTCGGCGCGGCGAATCAGTTCACGGATGCGCGGCTCGAAGCGGTCGAGATCGCCGACGACACGCAGGCGGATCCCGTTTGCGTGAAGCTTGCCGACCTCGCGCTCGAGCGCGGTGATGAAGAGGCGCATCAGGAACGACACTTCGTCGTTCGGACGGCGCCAGTTCTCCGAACTGAACGCGAACAGCGTCAGGTATTCGACGCCGGCACGCGCGCAGCCTTCGACCACCGCCCGCACGGCATCGACGCCGCGGGTGTGCCCCGCGACGCGCGGCAAGCGGCGTTCGGTCGCCCAACGGCCGTTGCCGTCCATGATGATCGCGATGTGACGCGGCACGACGCCGACGTCAGGCACGCGAACGGTAGAGCTGGTATAGGTCATGGCCGTTGAGACAGTTGCGGGAAGAAGGCGGCGCGCGAGGACGGTCGTCAGACCGTCATGATCTCGGCTTCCTTGCTCTGCACGAGCTTGTCGATTTCGGCAACGTGCTTGTCGGTCAGCTTCTGCACGTCGTCGCTCGCGCGGCGCTCGTCGTCTTCCGAGATTTCCTTGTCCTTCACGAGCTTCTTGAGCGCTTCGTTCGCGTCGCGGCGCAGGTTGCGGATCGCGACCTTGGCCGTTTCGCCTTCGCTCTTGACGACCTTGGTCAGCTCGCGGCGGCGCTCTTCCGTCAGCGCGGGCATCGGCACGCGGATCTGGTCGCCGGAGGTGGCCGGGTTCAGGCCCAGGTCGGCTTCGCGAATGGCCTTCTCGACCTTCGCGACCATGTTCTTTTCCCACGGCTGCACGCCGATCGTGCGCGCATCGACGAGCGTCAGGTTGGCGACCTGCGAGATCGGCACCATCGACCCGTAGTAGTCGACCTGCACGTGATCGAGCAGACCGGTGTGTGCACGGCCCGTACGGATCTTTGCCAGATCGTTCTTGAACGCTTCGATCGAGCGCTGCATCTTTTGCTCGACGCCCTTCTTGGTATCAGCGACACTCATTTCAACCTCCGAACCTTCTAACCTTCAAAGAACGCGGGCCCTGCCCGGCGCATCGGGTGCGCCGCGGCCGACGGCCCGCATCCGCGGGAGTTTACACGTGGACGAGCGTACCTTCGTCCTCGCCCAGCACGATGCGCTTGAGCGCGCCCGGCTTGTTGATCGAAAACACGCGAATCGGCAGCTTCTGGTCGCGGCACAGCGCAAAGGCCGTCGCGTCCATCACCTGCAGGTTGCGGCTGATCGCCTCGTCGAAAGTGATCGTCGTGTAACGCGTGGCCGACGGATCCTTCTTCGGATCGGCAGAATATACGCCATCGACCTTGGTCGCCTTCAATACGACCTCGGCGCCCACTTCCGAACCGCGCAGCGCGGCGGCCGTGTCCGTCGTGAAGAACGGGTTGCCCGTACCGGCCGCGAAGATCACGACGCGGCCTTCCTCGAGCTGACGGATCGCGCGGGGCCGGATGTACGGCTCGACGACCTGGTCCATCCGCAGCGCGGACTGCACACGCGCCTCGATGCCGGCGTGGCGCATCGCATCCTGCAGCGCCAGCGCGTTCATCATCGTCGCGAGCATCCCCATGTAGTCTGCCGTCGCGCGATCCATGCCGGCCGCGCCACCCGCGACACCGCGGAAAATATTACCGCCACCGATCACGACCGCAAGCTGCGTACCGAGACGCACGACTTCGGCGATATCGGCCACCATCCGTTCGATCGTCGCGCGATTGATGCCGAAGGCATCGTCGCCCATCAGCGCTTCGCCGGAGAGTTTGAGAAGGACGCGTTTATAGGCATTGGACATAGGGGCTTCCGAGCGACGAGAGGATGACAACCACGAACTGTAGGGGCGAAATACTGATTCGGGCAAGCGCCGACGGTCGGACCGGGTTTCCCGGCCGGCCGGCGGCGGCGCCGACCGCGGCGGAGCGGACGCCCGCCGCGGATACTGCCTGACTGCTTACGGCTTACTGCTGCTTTGCTGCTGCGACTTGCGCGGCCACTTCGGCGGCGAAGTCGTCCTGGCGCTTCTCGATGCCTTCGCCGACGACGAACAGTGCGAACTTCTGCACTGCGGCATTCGCTGCCTTCAGCATCTGCTCGATCGTCTGCTTGTCGTTCTTCACGAACGTCTGGTTCAGCAGCGACACTTCCTTCAGGTACTTCTGGACGCTACCGTCGACCATCTTCGCGACGATTTCAGCCGGCTTGCCCGATTCCGCGGCCTTCTGCTCGGCCACGCGGCGTTCCGTCTCGATCAGTTCCGCCGGCACGTCAGCCGACGACAGCGCGACCGGCTTCATTGCCGCGATGTGCATCGCGACATCCTTGCCGACCTGCTCTTCCGCGCCCGTGTACTCGACGATCACGCCGATACGCGCGCCGTGCAGGTACGTGGCGATCTTGTTTGCGGTTTCGAAACGGACGAAACGGCGGATCGAGACGTTTTCGCCGATCTTGCCGACCAGCGCCAGACGCACTGCGTCGACCGTCGAGCCTTCGAGCGGCAGTGCCGACAGCGCAGCCACGTCAGCCGGGTTTTGCGTCGCGACGAGTTCTGCAACCGTCTTCGAGAATGCGAGGAAGTCGTCGTTCTTCGCGACGAAGTCGGTTTCGCAGTTCAGTTCGACCAGCGAGCCTGCGTTGCCGCCGACGAACGATGCGACGACGCCTTCTGCCGTCACGCGCGATGCCGCCTTGCTCGCCTTGTTGCCGAGCTTGACGCGCAGCAGCTCTTCAGCCTTGGCCAGATCGCCGTCAGCTTCCGTCAGCGCCTTCTTGCACTCCATCATCGGTGCGTCGGTCTTTGCGCGCAGTTCTGCCACCATGCTTGCGGTAATTGCCGCCATCATTCGCTCCTTGAGTCTGTATTCACAACGCCGCCCGCTTGGACGCGAACGGCCGAGATTCGTTTCCGGACCCGCACCCATTCGGCGCGATCAGGTCCGGCGCACAAGCTTAAAAAAAGGGGGCCTGTTGAGAGCCCCCTTTTTGCGCCGGCTCGGGGCCAGTTACGCGTTTTCCTCGACGTACTCGTCGTCGCCGCGTGCGGCCTGGACCACTTCGTTGACCGCGTTCGCACGGCCTTCGAGGATCGCGTCGGCCACGCCTTCGGCGTACAGCGCGACTGCCTTGCTCGAGTCGTCGTTACCCGGGATCACGTAATCCACACCTTCCGGCGAGTGGTTCGTATCGACCACGGCGATGACCGGCACGCCCAGCTTGTTCGCTTCGGTAACGGCAATCTTGTGGTAGCCGACGTCGACGACGAAGATTGCGTCCGGAATGCCGCCCATGTCCTTCACGCCGCCGATCGACTTCTGCAGCTTGGCGATTTCGCGTTCGAACAGCAGCGCTTCCTTCTTGCTCATCTTTTCGAGCTCGCCTGCCTCGACTGCCGCTTCCATGTCCTTCAGGCGCTTGATCGATACCTTCAGCGTCTTGAAGTTGGTCATCATGCCGCCGAGCCAGCGTGCATTGACGAACGGCATGCCTGCGCGCTGCGCTTCCTGGGCGATCGTGTCACGCGATTGACGCTTCGTGCCGACGAACAGGATCGTGCCGCGGTTCGCTGCCAGCTGGCGCACGTACTTCTGTGCGTCCGTGAACATCGGCAGCGTCTTTTCGAGGTTGATGATGTGAATCTTGTTGCGGTGACCGAAAATGAACGGAGCCATCTTCGGGTTCCAGAAGCGCGTCTGGTGACCGAAGTGGACACCCGCTTCCAGCATTTGGCGCATCGTAACTGCCATGTAAATTCTCCACGAGGGTTGGGTCTTAAGCCGGCCGCCGTACCGCCGCGCGATCCCACCCCGAAGGGCGCGAATTCCGCGCGGCCGGCACCCTGGTTGCGCCGGCTTGCGATTCGACACGTGCAAACGCCCGTGCCGTAAGCCTTCTATCCGCCACGCCGCCCCAACATGGGGCAAGTTCGGCAATTGGATATCGACTTAGCCAAAGAGTATAGCACGCCGATTTGTCCGCTCTCAAGTCGCGCACCACTTTCGCTTGCCGCGCGGCAGCCGGCCGGACAATCCGCGAAAACCCGCATCCGCACCGCCGGCAGGGGCTGCGACGCCTGCCAGAAGGTGCGATAATCCGTCAATTCACCGCATTCCAGGCATACCTCGATGGCTATTACGCTCAAAAACGAACACGATATCGCTGAGATGCGCGTCGCCTGCCGTCTCGCGAGCGAAGTGCTCGACTTCATCACGCCGCACGTCGTCGCGGGCATCACGACCGCCGAACTCGACCGCCTCTGCCACGAGTTCATGCTCAACGAGCAGGGCACGATCCCCGCGCCGCTGAATTACCAGCCGCCCGGCTACCCGCCGTACCCGAAGGCCACCTGCATTTCGGTCAACGACGTGATCTGCCACGGCATTCCCGGCGAGAAGGTGGTCAAGAACGGCGATGCGCTGAACATCGACATCACCGTGATCAAGAACGGCTACTTCGGCGACACGAGCCGCATGTTCATCGTCGGCGAGGGTTCGATCCTCGCGAAGCGCCTCGTGCAGACCACTTACGAATGCATGTGGCTCGGCATCGACCAGGTCAAGCCCGGCGCACACCTCGGCGACATCGGCTATGCGATCCAGAAGCACGCGGAAGCGCAGGGCTACAGCGTCGTGCGCGAATACTGCGGCCACGGCATCGGCACGGTGTTCCACGAAGATCCGCAGGTCGTCCACTACGGCCGCCCGGGCACCGGCATCGAACTGAAGGCCGGGATGATCTTCACGATCGAGCCGATGATCAACGCCGGCAAGCGCGACATCCGCACGATGCCCGACCAGTGGACGGTCAAGACGCGCGACCGCAGCCTGTCGGCGCAGTGGGAGCACACGGTGCTCGTCACCGAAACCGGCTACGACGTGCTGACCGTGTCGGCCGGCACGCCGGCGCGCCCCGTGTTCGCGCAACCGGCCGCAGCAGTCTGAGCGCCGTCGCGCCAGCCCGCCCCACTCGCACCTGAACGGCCGCCCATGAGCGCTCACGCTGCCCCCTCGCCCGAAGCGCTGTCGCGGCGCGCCGAATTCAAGGCCGCCAAGACGGAGATGCTCGAGCGCTTTCGCCGCGCGGCGAACGTCGCGTCGCTGATGCACGCGCTGTCGAAACTCACCGACGAAGCGCTGAAGCGCGTGTGGGACGACTGCGAGCTGCCCGCGACGCTCGCGCTCGTCGCCGTCGGCGGCTACGGGCGCGGCGAGCTCGCGCCCTATTCCGACGTCGACATCCTCGTATTGCTGCCCGATGCGCACGACCCGGCGCTCGACGCGCGCATCGAGCGCTTCATCGGCATGGCATGGGATCTCGGCCTCGAGATCGGCAGCAGCGTGCGCACGGTCGCGCAGTGCATCGAGGAAGCATCGCAGGACGTCACGGTGCAGACCTCGCTACTGGAAGCGCGTCGCATCGTCGGCAGCACCGCGCTGTTCGAGCGTTTCACTGTGCGCTACCACGAGGCGCTCGACGCCCGCGCGTTCTTCACCGCGAAGGTGCTCGAGATGCGCCAGCGCCACGCGAAATTCCAGGACACGCCGTACAGCCTCGAACCGAACGTGAAGGAAAGCCCCGGCGGGCTGCGCGACCTGCAGACGATCCTCTGGATCGCACGCGCGGCCGGTTTCGGCAGCAGCTGGCGCGAACTCGACACGCGCGGCCTCATCACCGATCGCGAGGCGCGCGAGCTGCGCCGCAACGAGGGTTTCCTGAAAACGCTGCGCGCGCGGCTGCACGTGATTGCCGGCCGCCGCCAGGACATGCTCGTGTTCGACCTGCAAACGCAGGCGGCCGAGAGCTTCGGCTACCAGCCGACCCAGGCGAAGCGCGCGAGCGAGCAGTTGATGCGCCGCTATTACTGGGCCGCGAAAGCCGTCACGCAGCTCGCGACGATCCTGATCCAGAACATCGAGGCGCAGCTGTTCCCCGCGACGAGCGGCATCACGCGCGTGCTGTCGCCCGACCGCTTCGTCGAGAAGCAGGGCATGCTCGAGATCGTCGACGACGGCGTGTTCGAACGCCACCCCGACGCGATCCTCGAAGCGTTCCTGTTGTACGAGACGACCCGCGGCGTGAAAGGGCTGTCCGCCCGCACGCTGCGCGCGCTGTACAACTCGCGCGAGATCATGAACAACACGTGGCGCCGCGATCCGCAGAACCGCGACACGTTCATGCAGATCCTTCAGCAACCCGAAGGAATCACGCACGCGTTCCGGCTGATGAACCAGACGAGCGTGCTCGGCCGCTACCTGCTGAATTTCCGCCGCATCGTCGGCCAGATGCAGCACGACCTGTACCACGTGTACACGGTCGACCAGCACATCCTGATGGTGTTGCGCAACATCCGCCGCTTCGCGGTGGCCGAGCACGCGCACGAATATCCGTTCTGCAGCCAGCTGATCGGCAACTTCGAGCGCCCCTGGGTGCTGTATGTCGCGGCGCTGTTCCACGACATCGCGAAGGGCCGCGGCGGCGATCATTCGACGCTCGGGATGGCCGACGCACGGCGCTTCTGCCGCGAGCACGGCATCGCCAGCGACGACGCGGCGCTGATCGTGTGGCTCGTCCAGCATCACCTGACGATGAGCCAGGTCGCGCAGAAGCAGGACACGAGCGACCCCGAAGTCATCAAGCGCTTCGCCGAAGTCGTCGGCAACGAACGGTACCTCACCGCGCTGTACCTGCTGACCGTCGCCGATATCCGCGGCACGAGCCCGAAGGTGTGGAACACGTGGAAGGGCAAGCTGCTCGAGGATCTCTACCGCATCACGCTCGCGGTGCTCGGCGGGGCCAACCCCGACGCGCATTCCGAGCTGAAGTCGCGGCAGGAGCAGGCGCTCGCGCTGCTGCGCCTCGAGACCGTGCCCGACGACGCGCATCGCGCGCTGTGGGATCAGCTCGACGTCGGCTTCTTCCTGCGTCACGACGCGGCCGACATCGCGTGGCAGACACGCGTGCTGTACCGGCACGTGAATGCCGAAACCGCGATCGTCCGCGCGCGGCCGTCGCCGATCGGCGATGCGCTGCAGGTGCTCGTGTACGTGAAGGATCGCCCCGACCTGTTCGCGGGCATCTGCGCGTATTTCGACCGCAACGGGCTGTCGGTGCTCGACGCACGCGTCAGCACGACGCGGCACGGCTATGCACTCGACAACTTCATCGTCACGCAGACCGAGCGTGACGTGCGGTATCGCGACATCGCGAATCTCGTCGAGCAGCAACTTGCGTCGCGGCTCACCGAAACCGCACCGCTGCCGGAGCCGTCCAAGGGCCGCCTGTCGAGGCTGTCCCGGACGTTTCCGATCACGCCGCGCGTCGACCTGCGGGCCGACGAGCGCGGCCAGTACTACATCCTGTCCGTGTCGGCCAACGACCGGCCGGGCCTTCTCTATTCGATCGCGCGCGTACTCGCCGAGCACCGGATCGGCGTCCACGCGGCGCGGATCAATACGCTCGGCGAACGCGTCGAGGACATCTTCCTGCTTGCGGGTGCCGGCCTGTCCGACAACCGCCTGCAGATCCAGCTCGAAACCGAATTGCTGCGTGCGATCGCAGTCTGAATGAATTCCAGCGTTTATGCGCACCAAATTAACCGTCAAGAATCCGAAGCCGGCGTCGCCGACCCGCGCCCCTGTCCGCTCCGGCAGCCTCGTCGCCCGCAAGGCAGTACGCCCCGCGGCACCGCCCGCAGGGGACAAGCCGGCCCGCCCGAAGAAGGCGTCCCCGGCCGCCGGCGGCGAACGCACGTTCAAGCCGCGCGCTGCCGCAGGCGCCGAACGCCCGGGCGCGGATCGCGCACCGGCCAAGCGTGCGCCACGTGACGGCGA
>NZ_JAAGPB010000056.1:0-239 GCF_017104585.1 Burkholderia sp. Ac-20392 | reverse complement strand
CGAAAAAAAAAAACCATTCATACCATCTACCTCTTTTCCCTCTACTCACCATGCACTCGTCCCTTACTCCCTCCATCAGCTTCGCCTATCTCTTCGATCTACCCACCTTGTCCCTCCCTCTCGCTCAGCCAGATCACTCGTCCTGTCTTACTCTACTGCTTTGTATACGTTCTACCCTCCTACCTACTTCGTTTGCCGTACCTTCCTACTCGCTCTTTCTCTCCCGCGACATCCTCTAT
>NZ_JAAGPB010000613.1:0-4215 GCF_017104585.1 Burkholderia sp. Ac-20392 | reverse complement strand
CGACAGCACGATCCCGACGTACATGCCGCCGACCACGCGCGACGCACGCATCCGGTCGAGCGCGGCGCCGATGCCGAGCGCACCGAGCCCGCCGCCGACGTTGAACGCGATCTGCACGAGGCCGACATGCTCGCGATCGAGCCCGCGCGCGGCCATCAGCGACGGCAACCAGTTCAGCAGGAAGTACAGGACGATCAGCGTGCAGAAATAGCTGATCCACAGCGCAAGCGTCGAGATCGTGCGGCCGTCGCCGAACAGCGTGCGGGCGACGCTCGTGCGCGCGGCCGACGTGCCGGCAATGTCGAGATACGCGCGCGATTCCGGCAGCAGCATCGCCAGCAGCGGCACGAGCAGCAGCGGCCCCGCGCCGCCGACATAGAAGATGTGCCGCCACTCGGTATCGCCGGCGAGCAGCACGCCGATCAGCGACGCGATCACGCCGCCGAACGGGATGCCGCAGTACATCGCGGCCACCGCGCTGCTGCGCGAGCGCGCGTCGACCGCTTCCGACGACAGCGCGATCAGGTTCGGCATCGCGCCGCCGAGGCCGATGCCGGTCAGCACGCGCACGACGACGAGCATCGCGAAGCTCGACGCCTGCGCGGTGGCGATCGACAGCAGCCCGAACAGCGCGACCGACGCGATCAGCACGCGCTTGCGCCCGATCCGGTCGGCGAGCCGCCCGCCGAGCATCGCGCCCGGCAGCAGCCCGAAGGTGCCCGCGCTGAACGCAATGCCCATCTGCGACACGGTCAGCCCGAATTCGCGCGCCATGCGCGGCGCAGCGACGCCGACCGACTGCAGGTCGAGCCCTTCGAGCAACGCGATTGCGAAGCACAGTGCGAGTGTCGTCGCGACCGCCGGTCTTTCGGCAACGTAGGTGTTCATCGTGTCTCCAATCCTGGTTGTCTTTTCGTCGGCGTGCCTCGCAGGGCCGCTCGCGGCGCGCGCCGCCGCCGGCCAGGGGCGGGCAGGCGCGCAATGAGGTGGTTGAACGGCCACCCTTGTTATCAGGCAGCCTGATTCACTGGCCGTAAAAAAGCCCGCCGGTCGCATCGCCGGCAGGTCGTTACGTGTACCGATGCCTATCGCTAGGTCGATGCGTGAATCACGTCGGGATCACGGCGCGCCGGGTCGTACAGCGCGTCGATCGTTGCCGCGCGATGCTGCTGCACGGCCGCCTGGTTCAGCGAACCCTTGTCGGTCACTTCGCCGAGATCGAGCGACGGCGGCGTGTCCATCAACCGGATGCGCGCGACGAACGTCGATCCGCCGCTCGCATGCCGGTTCAGCGTGGCGAGCCAGGTCTCGAACACCGCGCGCACGGCCGGCGCGCGCAGCACGTCGGCTGCCGATGCATCGGCAGCGAGCGCCGCAAGCGCACGGCACGCGTCGATGCGCGGAAACACGAGCAGGCCGATGTCGTCGCGATTGATCCCGGTCACGACGACGTCCTGCACGTACGGCGCACCGCTCGACACCGCGTTCGCGCGCAGCGGCCCGACGCTGACGAACGTGCCGCTGCTCAGCTTGAAATCCTCGGTCAATCGCCCGTCGAACTGCAGCCCGAATTCCGGCCGCTCCGGATCGGCGAACGTGGCCGCGTCGCCACTGCGGTAATAGCCTTCATCGTCGAACACGTCGCGCGGATCGACCTCCGCATGCCAGTAGCCGCGCATCACGTTCGGCCCCTTGAAGCGCAATTCGAGCTTGCCGCCGCATGGCACGAGCTTCACGTCGCAGCCGGGCGCGGGCAGCCCGATATAGCCGGCGCGCATCAGCGGCCCCGTCGTGAACAGGCACGACGGCGACGTTTCCGTCATGCCGAGCCCGGCCATGATCCGGATGCGCTCGCCGCAATGCGCATCGGTCACGCGGTCGAGCCGGTCCCACGCGGCCTGCGACAGCCCCGCGCCGCCGAAGAAATACAGCTTCACGCGCGAGAAGAACGTGTCGCGCAGCGCGGCGTCGCGTTCGAGCGCGGCGGTCAGTTCTTCCCAGCCCTTCGGCACGTTGAAGTAGATCGTCGGCGCGATCTCGCGCAGGTTGCGCACGGTTTCGTCGAACCGGCCGGGCACCGGGCGGCCGTCGTCGAGATACAGCGTGCCGCCGTTGTACAGCGCGATGCCGAGGTTGTGGCTGCCGCCGAACGTGTGATTCCACGGCAGCCAGTCGACCAGCACCGGCGGCTCGCGCGTCAGCTCGGGCATCGTCTGGCGCAGCATCTGCTGGTTGCTGCACAGCATCCGGTGCGTGGTCGGCACGGCTTTCGGCCGCTTCGTCGAACCGGACGTGAACAGGATCTTCGCGAGATGATCGGGGCCGACCGACGCATGGATCGCGTCGATCGTGCGAGGGACGGTGGCGAGCAAGCGCGAGAGCGGCACGGCATCATCGCCCGACGCATCCGCATCGCGCGTGACGATCAGCGTCGCGTCGGCCGGCAATGTCGCATCGAGCGCACGTGCAAACGCCGCACGTTCCGCGACGAACACCGCGCCCGGCCGCAGCAACCCGAGCGTGTGGCGCAGCTTGCCGTAGTCGGTCGACACCAGCGAATACGCGGGTGAAATCGGCGCATACGGCACGCCGGCCAGCATCGCCGCGAACATCAGTTGCAGGTGTTCGAGATCGTTGCCGGACAACACCGCGAGCGGGCGGTCGGCCGACAGGCCGAGATCGGCGAGGCCCTGCCCGATCGCGCGGGCACGTTCGAGCATCTGCGCGTAGGTGATCTCGATCCAGCGGCCGTCGTCACCGCGCCGCGCAGCCAGCACGCGGTCGGGGTGGGCTTGCGCGCCGTTCACGAGGCAGTCGGTCAGGCGTGCCGGGTAGGCGCCGAGCGGCTCGCGGGCGCGCAGGTACCACGTGCCGTCGTCCGCGCGGCGGATCTCGGCCGCGCCCACGGCGACCGCCGCGGCGCGATAACGCACGCCGCCCGCGCCGTGTACGACCTCACCCGGAGGCTTCGCTACATTCATCGTGGCCTCGCTCAGATCGGGTAATGACGCGGCACGGTCTGCACCGTGATCCAGCGCAGCTCGGTGAATTCGGCGATCGACGCGCGGCTGCCGAAGCGGCCATAGCCGCTCGCCTTGGTGCCGCCGAACGGCATCTGCGCCTCGTCGTGCACGGTCGGGCCGTTGATGTGGCAGATCCCCGATTCGATCCGCCGTGCGACCGCCATCGCGCGGGCGACATCGCGGCTGAACACGCTCGACGACAGCCCGAACTCGCTGTCGTTCGCGAGCGCGACCGCTTCGTCGTCGCTGTCCGCACGCAGGATCGCGACGACCGGCGCGAACGATTCCTCGCGATACAGGCGCATGTCGCGCGTCACGCCATCGACGATCGCCGGCTGCATCGTCGCACCTTCGACGCGGCAGCCGAGCGGCAGCTGCGCGCCATGCGTACGCGCATCGTCGACGAGCGATGCCGCACGTGCAGCCGCCGCCGCGTCGACCATCGTGCCGAGCGGATGGCCAGCCAGCGGATCGCCCGCGACCAGCGTGCGCGCCTTTGCGGCGAGGCGCTCGACGAGCGCATCGGCAAGCGGCCGTGCGACGATCACGCGCTCGGTCGACATGCAGATCTGCCCCTGGTTGAAGAACGCACCGAACGCGATCGCGTCGACGGCCGCGTCGAGATCGGCATCGTCCAGCACGAGCACGGGCGCCTTGCCGCCGAGTTCAAGCAGCACCGGCTTCAGGTGAGCGGCCGCGTGGCGCGCGATGATGCGCCCGACGTGCGTCGACCCGGTGAAGTTGATGCGCTTCACGTGCGGATGCGCGATCAGCCGCTCGACGAGTTCGGGTGCGTCGGCCGCCGCATGCGTGATCACGTTGACCACGCCCGCACCGAGCCCCGCTTCGTCCAGCACCGCGCCGATCAGCGCGTGCACGCCGGGGCACGCTTCGGACGCCTTCAGCACGACCGTGTTGCCGCACGCGAGCGGCATCGCCAGCGCACGCGTGCCGAGGATCACCGGCGCGTTCCACGGCGCGATGCCGAGCACGACACCGCACGGCACGCGCATCGCGAGCGCGAGATTGCCGGGCACGTCGGACGGGATCACGTCGCCGGCAATCTGCGTCGTCATCGACGCGGCCTCGCGCAGCATGTTCGCCGCGAGCGTCACGTTGAAGCCGATCCAGCCCGGCGTCGCGCCGGTTTCGGCCACGCCGGTCGCGACGAACGCGTCGATGCGGGCGGAGC
>NZ_JAAGPB010000612.1:0-4351 GCF_017104585.1 Burkholderia sp. Ac-20392 | reverse complement strand
CCGCCGCGCCGCTCGATCCGGGCCCGGCGCCCGACCGCTCGCGCGTGCGCACGTTCGCACTCGACAGCCGCGTGCTCGAATACCGCCTGAAGCGCTCCGCGCGCCGCACGATCGGCTTCACGATCGACGGCAGCGGACTGTCGATCACCGCGCCGCGCTGGGTCACGCTCGCCGACATCGAAGCCGCGATCTCCGAGAAACAACGCTGGATCTTCGCGAAGCTCGCGGAGTGGAAGACGCGCACCGAGCAGCGCGCGCTGCCGCAGATCGACTGGCGCGACGGCGCGCAGCTCCCGTATCTCGGCAAGACGGTGACGATCGCGCTCGGCGCGGGCGCCGTCGCGTTCGACGCCGATGCGCTACGGCTCTCGCTGCCGCTGCCCGTGCAGGCCGACATGCAGCAGATCAAGGATCGCGTGCAGGGCTGGCTGCAGGGCGAAGCCAAGCGGATCTTCGGCGAGCGCCTCGTCGTCTACGCGGAGAAACTCGGCGTCACGTATTCGATGTACGCGCTGTCGTCGGCCGCGACGCGCTGGGGCAGCTGCTCGAGCGACGGCAAGATCCGGCTGAACTGGCGGCTGATCCATTTCCCGATGTCGATCATCGACTACGTCGTCGCGCACGAGCTGTCGCACCTGCGCGAGATGAACCACAGCCCGGCCTTCTGGCAGACCGTCGAATCGATCTTCCCCGAATTCCGCGAAGCGCGACACACGCTCAAGCATCACCCGCCAGAGCTGCTGCCGTCGCTTTGACGAGCATGGCGTTGCCGCCAACGAAAAAAGGGCGATGCGGGTCACCCCGCATCGCCCTTTTTTGCTGCTGCGGCGCACATCGCACGCCGCAGCCCGGCTCATCCGGCGCTCAGTGCGCCTTCTTCTGGATGAACTCGATCTTGTAGCCGTCCGGATCCTCGACGAACGCGATCACGGTCGTACCGTGCTTCATCGGGCCCGCTTCGCGCGTGACCTTGCCGCCTTGCGCCTTGATCTTGTCGCAGGCCGCGTACGCGTCGTCGACTTCCAGCGCGAGGTGGCCAAAGCCGTTGCCGAGATCGTAGGACGGGGTGTCCCAGTTGTGGGTCAGTTCGATCACCGTGTTGTTGCTTTCATCGCCGTAGCCGACGAATGCGAGCGTGAACTTGCCTTCCGGATAGTCGTCGCGGCGCAGCACCTTCATGCCGAGCAATTCGGTGTAGAACTTGATCGAGCGGTCGAGATCGCCGACTCGCAGCATCGTATGCAGCAATCGCATGTGTTGTACTCCTGTGGGGACTTTCCAGAACCGGGAACTCTACCAGAGTCGGGTGAACTTCGCCGGGGGCGCCTGGCCGGACGGCCAACCGGGAGCTCAATGCCGGCGCGCGGCCGATAGGGCCCGTCCGCACCGGCCAGCGCGAGCGTAACGGCGGAAAACAGCACGTTCCGGCTCGCCCGGCTACCGCGCCGATCGGGTAACATCGTTCCACCCCGCACCAAAAACGGGCATCCCCCACTGCCCGAACGCGACCACCACTCTCCCCTACAGCCACACTGCCGTGCGAAACCGCCGATTCGAGCGCGCCGGATGCGCGCCCCTCCCGATCCTGCAGTCACCACGTCGAACCGGCGAGGTTCGCCGATGACCACGCTCACCGCCGCCCCCGTGCGCCGTGCGCTCGACACGCGCGCCGTCGGCCTGATGCTGCTGCTGTGCGCGATCTGGGGCTTCCAGCAGGTCGCAATCAAGAGCACGAACGCCGCGATCGCGCCGATGTTCCAGGCCGGGCTGCGCTCGGTGATCGCGGCGGTGCTGCTATGGGGCTGGGCCCGCTCACGCGGTACGCCGCTGTTCCAGGCAGACGGCACGTTCGGCGCGGGTCTCGCGGCCGGGGCGCTGTTCGCCGGCGAATTCATCTGCGTGTTCTTCGGGCTGACGCTGACGAGTGCGTCGCACATGGCGATCTTCCTGTACACGGCGCCGTGCTTCACCGCGCTCGGCCTGCACCTGTTCGCACCGGGCGAACGATTGCAGCGCACGCAGTGGGCCGGCGTCGGCCTGGCATTCGCCGGCATCGCGCTCGCATTCGCGGACGGCTTCCTGAAGCCGCGCGCACCCGGCGCATCGGTACTGGCCGGGCTGGCAGGCGATGCGCTCGGGATCCTCGGCGGCGCGATGTGGGCTGCGACGACGGTCGTCGTGCGCTCGACGGCGCTCGCGCGGGCGAGCGCGAGCAAGACGCTGTTCTACCAGCTCGCGGTATCGGCGGTCGTGCTGGTCGCGCTGGCCGCACTGTTCGGCCAGGTGTCGTTCGCGCACGTCACGCCGGTCGCGATGGCCAGCCTCGCATACCAGTCGGTGATCGTCGCGTTCGTCAGCTACCTGTCGTGGTTCTGGCTACTGACGCGCTACAGCGCGTCGCGGCTGTCGGTCTTCACGTTCCTGTCGCCGCTGTTCGGCGTCGCGTTCGGCGTGCTGCTGCTCGGCGAATCGGTCGGCTGGCGCTTCATGTCCGCGGCCGCGCTCGTGCTGACCGGCATCGCGCTCGTCAACGCGCCGCCACGCCGGCGGGCATGACAACCGTGCGCAACTCGCACGCATCCACGCAATAAAAAAGGCTGCCCGCCGGGCAGCCTTTTTCGCACATCCGGTCCAGTGCGCGTGCCCGGCCTCAACCGGCCTTGCGCACCGCCGCGAGCGCCTGCGCAACGCCGACGTATTCGGCCACGCTCACATCCTCCGCACGGCGCGCGAGATCGAAGCCGAGCGCGTCGAAATCGATCGTCTCGCGATAGTCGCCGAGCGTATTGCGCAGCATCTTGCGGCGCTGCGAGAACGCGGCGGTGACGACTTCGCCGAGCAACACGGGATCGACGTCCGGCAGTTCGTGCGGCTCGTACGGAATCATCCGGACGATCGCCGAATCGACCTTCGGCGGCGGCTGGAACGATTCCGGCGGCACGTCGAGCATCTTCTCCATCACGTAGCGGTACTGCAGCATCACCGATAGACGCGAAAACGCCTTCGTGCCCGGCTCCGCGACCATCCGCTCGACGACTTCGTTCTGCAGCATGAAGTGCTGGTCGATGACCGCATCAGCGAACGTCATCAGGTGAAACAGCAGCGGGCTGGAAATGTTGTACGGCAGGTTGCCGACGATCCGCAGCGACGGCTTGTCGCCGGGCGCCGCGAGCGACCGGAAATCGAACGCGAGCGCGTCGCCCGCGTGCAGTTCGAGCAGCGCGCCGAAGCGTTGCTGCAGGCGCCCGATCAGGTCGCGGTCGAGCTCGACCGCATGCAGCGGCGACTCGGGCGTCGCGAGGCGCTCGATCAGCGGCCCGGTCAGCGCGCCGAGGCCGGGGCCGATCTCGACCATGCGCTGGCCGCGCGCGGGGCCGATCGTCGAGACGATCGAGTCGATCACGCCGTGATCGACGAGGAAGTTCTGCCCGAAGCGCTTGCGCGCGAAATGGCCTTGGTGCTGTCTGCTGTTCGACATCGACTGAGTAAAACGAAAAATACGACGAAAGAGGTAAAGCCGGGCCGCGTCAGGTCGTGCGGCGATGGCGCGCCATCGTGACGGCCGTGTCGAGCGCGGCGATCATGCTGCCCGGATCCGCTCGGCCCGTGCCGGCCAGATCGAGCGCCGTGCCGTGATCGACCGATGTCCGGATGATCGGCAGCCCGAGCGTCACGTTGATGCCCTCGCCGAACGTCGCGTACTTCAGCACGGGCAGCCCCTGGTCATGGAACATCGCGAGCACGCAATCGGCATCGGCGAGATGGCGCGGCTGGAACAGCGTGTCGGCCGGATACGGGCCGCGCGCGTCGATGCCTTGCGCGTTCGCACGGGCCAGCGCCGGCGAGATCACGTCGATCTCCTCGCGACCGAGATAACCGTTCTCGCCCGCGTGCGGATTCAGGCCCGTCACGAGGATGCGCGGTGCGGCCAGACCGAAGTCGCGCCGCAGGTCGCGATCAATGATCGCGAGCGTCTCGACGAGCCCGTCGATCGTGAGTGCGGCCGACACGTCCTTCAATGGCAGATGCGTGGTCGCGAGCGCGACGCGCAGCGGCTTGTGGCCGGTACCGGCCAGCATCATCACGACACGCGGCGTATGCGTGCGATCCGCCAGGTATTCGGTATGGCCGGTGAACGGCACGCCCGCATCGTTGATCGTGCTCTTCTGCAGCGGCGCGGTGACGATCGCGTCGTACCGGCCTGCCAGTGCGCCGTCGATCGCCGCGTCGAGCAACCCGAGCACGTACGGGCCGTTCGCGGCGTCCAGCTGGCCCGCCTGCACGGGCACGGCGAGCGCGTGATGCGCGACCGACACCGGCCCGCTGCCGGCCAGCGTGGCCCGGTCGGCGC
>NZ_JAAGPB010000611.1:0-4222 GCF_017104585.1 Burkholderia sp. Ac-20392 | reverse complement strand
CGCGCGCGGCACGCGGGCCGTGCTGCGGCTGCCGGTCGTGCGCGTCGCGGCGTCGGCCGCCTCAACCAACACGTAGACGGAGAAACCACATGAGCGAGAACAATTTCCTGGTGATCGACGACAACGAGGTGTTCGCGGGCACGCTCGCGCGCGGCCTCGAGCGCCGCGGTTACGCGGTCCAGCAGGCGCACGACAAGGAGTCGGCGCTTCGGCTCGCCGCGGGCGGCAAGTTCCAGTTCATCACCGTCGACCTGCATCTCGGCGAGGATTCGGGCCTGAGCCTGATCGCGCCGCTGTGCGACCTGCAGCCCGATGCGCGGATCCTGGTGCTGACCGGCTACGCGAGCATCGCGACCGCCGTGCAGGCGGTGAAGGAAGGCGCCGACAACTATCTCGCGAAGCCCGCGAACGTCGAGTCGATCCTGGCCGCGCTGCAGACCAACGCGACCGAAGTGCAGGCCGACGAAGCGCTCGAGAATCCGGTCGTGCTGTCGGTCGACCGGCTCGAATGGGAGCACATCCAGCGCGTGCTGGCCGAGAACAACAACAATATTTCGGCGACCGCGCGTGCGTTGAACATGCATCGCCGCACGCTGCAGCGCAAGCTCGCGAAGAAGCCGGTGCGGCAGTAAGCGGGGGGGCGCGTCAGCCGGGCGAGCTTGACGTTCGCGACAGGCAGGCGACGATCTCGCGTTTCAGCAGGAGCGCGATGAGCGCCGAGTAGACGACGTTCGCGAGAAACGGCGCGAATCCGCCGATCACGATCGGAATGGCCATCGGCCACGGCGTTGCCGATACGTCACTCGCAATGGAGCGGATGCCGATGCTGAACGCCACGCTGGCGAGTGCGATGCCTGCCAGCGTGCCCAGCCACGCGAGTGCGAACGCGACGTTGTAGCGCCGCAGCGAATCCCGCCTGATCCGGCGCAGGAGCGAAAGGATGTCGGCGCGCGTGAGCGCGAGCAAGGCCGGCACGAATCGGCCGGCGATGGACGGGTAGATGGTCATTCGAAAGCGGTGACGACTGCGTCGGTACGTAGCCAGGGGAGTCCGGATTATAGGGGCGCACCAGGATGCGTGCCATCAGCCGCGTTCCAGGGGCCGGCACGTGCGCCGCCTCGCGTGGCCATGAAAAAACGGGCGACCCCGGAAGGGGCCGCCCGTTTTTCGTCCGACGCCGCGCGCGTTACAGCACGTAGCGCGACAGGTCTTCGTTCTGCGACACTTCGCCGAGTGCGCGGTTGACATACTCCGCGTCGATCGTCACGCGCTCGCCCGCATGGTTGCCGGCCGAGAACGACACTTCCTCGAGCAGTTTCTCGATCACCGTGTACAGCCGGCGCGCACCGATGTTCTCGGTCTTCTCGTTGACCGCATATGCAATCTCCGCGAGACGGCGGATACCGTCGTCGGCGAATTCGAGCTGCACGTCTTCGGTCGCGAGCAGCGCCTGGTACTGCTTGACCAGGCTTGCGTCGGTCGCGACGAGGATCGCTTCGAAGTCGTTCACCGACAGCGAGTCGAGCTCGACGCGGATCGGGAAGCGGCCCTGCAGTTCCGGAATCAGGTCGCTCGGCTTCGCGAGGTGGAACGCGCCGCTCGCGATGAACAGGATGTGATCGGTCTTCACCATCCCGTACTTGGTGTTGACCGTCGTGCCTTCGACGAGCGGCAGCAGGTCGCGCTGCACGCCCTGGCGCGACACTTCGCCGCCGCTGCCTTCGTTGTTGCGCGACGTGATCTTGTCGATCTCGTCGAGGAACACGATGCCGTTCTGCTCGACGTTCTGCACGGCCTTCGTCTTCACTTCCTCGTCGTTGAGCATCTTCGCCGCTTCCTCGTCGGTCAGCAGCTTCAGCGCTTCCTTGATCTTCACCTTGCGGCGCTGCTTCTTGCCGCTGCCGAGGTTCGAGAACATCGAGCGGATCTGCTCGGTCATCTCTTCCATGCCCGGCGGCGCCATGATGTCCATGCCGGCCGACGGCTGCTCGAGGTCGAGCTCGACTTCCTTGTCGTCGAGCTGGCCTTCGCGCAGGCGCTTGCGGAACGTCTGGCGCGTCGCGTTGTTGTCGTCGTTCGCGTGCTCGGCATTGCCGCCGAAGCCCACCGCGCGCGGTTGCGGCAGCAGGATGTCGAGAATGCGGTCTTCCGCCTGGTCGGTCGCCTTGCTGCGCACCTTGCGCATCTCGGTTTCACGCGTCTGCTTGACCGAGATCTCGATCAGGTCGCGCACGATGCTGTCGACGTCGCGGCCGACGTAGCCGACTTCGGTGAACTTGGTCGCTTCGATCTTGATGAACGGCGCATCGGCGAGCTTCGCGAGGCGGCGTGCGATTTCGGTCTTGCCGACACCCGTCGGCCCGATCATCAGGATGTTCTTCGGCGTGATTTCCTGGCGCAGCGGGTCGGCGACCTGCTGGCGGCGCCAGCGATTGCGCAGCGCAACCGCGACGGCTTTCTTCGCCTTCGCCTGGCCGATGATGTGCTTGTCGAGTTCCGAGACGATCTCGGCAGGGGTCATGGTGCTCATGGTGCGGTCCTTACTCGATCGTTTCGATGATGCGGTTGTGGTTCGTATAGATGCACATGTCACCGGCGATCTCGAGCGACTTCTCGACGATCTCGCGCGGCGACAGCTCGGTGTTCTCCGCGAGCGCGCGGGCCGCGGCCTGCGCATACGCACCGCCCGAGCCGATCGCGCAGATGCCGCCTTCGGGATCGAGCACGTCGCCGTTGCCGGTGATCACGAGCGTGGTGGTGGCATCGGCCGTGATCAGCATCGCCTCGAGGCGGCGCAGCATCCGGTCGGTGCGCCAGTCCTTCGCGAGCTCGACGGCCGCGCGGGTCAGGTTGCCCTGGTGCTTCTCGAGCTTCGCTTCAAAGCGGTCGAGCAGCGAGAACGCATCGGCGGTGCCGCCCGCGAATCCGACCAGTACCTGGTTGTTGTAGATCCGCCGCACTTTCCGCGCGCCACCCTTCATGACGATGTTGCCGAGGGTTACCTGGCCGTCGCCGCCGAGCGCGACCTTGTCGCCGCGTCGGACCGAAACGATGGTCGTGCCGTGAAATTGCTCCATCTGCGTTCCTTGAGAAAAACGGGGAAGAGTCGGGGGGCGCGAGGCGCCGCCGCGTAACTCGCAGTGCGCCGGGAAGCGGCCCGGCGCGCGTCCGTTTCATTTTAGGGCGGGCGCCGGGATATCAAGAGGAGGGAGGCAAATCGGCGGCCGGCCGGGAACCGGTGCCGGAAAAACAAAAAGCGCGCGGCAGGCCGCGCGCTTTCGGGAAGCAGCGTGTCTGAGCGGAATGCCGCTCGATCAGTCGCCGAACAGCTTCTGGCGCAGCTCGCGGCGCTCTTGCGCTTCGAGCGACAGCGTGGCGGTCGGACGCGCGAGCAGGCGCGGAATGCCGATCGGCTCGCCGGTTTCCTCGCACCAGCCGTAATCGCCGGAATCGATGCGGGCGAGCGACTGCTGAACCTTCTTGAGGAGCTTGCGTTCGCGATCGCGCGTACGCAGTTCGAGCGCGTGCTCTTCCTCGATCGTCGCGCGATCGGCGGGATCGGGCACGATCACCGTCTCGCGCAGGTTCTCGGTCGTCTGGCCTGCATTCTTGAGGATGTCCGCCTGCAACTGTTCGAGCCGATTTTTGAAGAAGGCGAGCTGATCCTCATTCATGTAATCCTTGTCGCTCATCTTCAGGATTTCGGCTTCGGTCAAGAGTTTCTTCGTCATCTGCTTGCTTCTTCAATGTGCGGCAAATCAAGAGATATTGCCTGCACTTTGGGATTACCCGCAACCGCGCTTGCAATCATTTGCGATTTGCCGCCGCGGGGCCGAAAGCCTCTGGAAAACCGGTTCTCAAATACCAGGATAGGCCTGGCGCGGAGTTGCGCGCGCTGCGAACCGGTGTGCTGCGCGGCACATCGCATCGGCCGCGGCCGGGAGGCGGATTGGCGATCCGGCGCGGTTGCGATGCCCGGAAAACTGGTTCAGCAAGAACCGGGCCTGTTTGTTGCCGTACTCCAGCGGGCACGTATTGTAACTGAATCGCAAGCGGGCGCCGTATCGGGTCGATCCCCGTCGGCTGCGCCAATATCTAGAAAATATAACGCGCAAATCGCGAAAAAGCGATGACGGCGAAACCCTGCCCAAAAAGGGCGCTCCGCGGCCGCCGCAGCCGCCTGCGAGGCGGCCGCGCGGCGGCGTGTGCGGCGGTTGCCCGA
>NZ_JAAGPB010000610.1:0-235 GCF_017104585.1 Burkholderia sp. Ac-20392 | reverse complement strand
AAAAAAAAAAAAGCAATGCCGCTACCCCGTATCACCACTCCTTCCCTCTCCTCAACACTGCCCACTCCTGATCACACACGATCTCCCTACTTGTGTACGCGTGCCTCGCTCTTCATGCTATGCCTCATTCGCCTCTCTGTGTTTGTTCTGTCTGTCCAGTCTCCTTGTCGTCTCCTCGCTCTGCTTCTCTGCTTCTGCATCATGCTTGTTTCCAGTTTCGTGCTCTCTGCTCCGT
>NZ_JAAGPB010000609.1:0-4426 GCF_017104585.1 Burkholderia sp. Ac-20392 | reverse complement strand
ACCCCGCAGGCCCGCCGCCAGCCGGCGACGCCGTGCCGCGCACGGCTCGCCCGGCGACTTCGCCGTGACTTCGGCACGACGAAGGCGCTGAAAGGCGGCATTCCGCGTTCAGCGCCTCCTCCACTACGCAGCACGGGAAACGGCACCCTGGCCCTCTCGTGCGCCCCGAACCACGTCCCGTTCAGCGCGCCGCCGTCGGCGGCATCGTCGCGCCCGTCTGCCGGCGCCGATACGCGCTGTCACGCGTCGCGAGCCAGTAGTACAGCGGCGACGTCAGCACCAGCCCCACGACCCACGACAGGTCGGCGCCACCGAGATGCGCGGGAATCGGGCCCGCATACATCGGCGTGTTCATGAACGGAATCTGCACGAGGATGCCGATCGCATACGCGAGCAGCGCCTGCGGGTTGAAGCGGCCGTAGATTCCGCCATCGACCATGAAGATCGACTTGATGTCGTACTTGCCCTTGTGGATCACGTAGAAGTCGATCAGGTTGATCGCCGTCCACGGCACCAGCACGACGAGCAGCGCGAGCACGAGATCGACGAGGTTGCCGACGAAGTTCGTCGACGCGCCGATCGCCGCGTAGCAGCACGCGGCGAAGATCACGACCGACACCACCGCGCGCGCCTTCGCGGTCGGGATCCACTTGTACGCGAACGTCTGCACCGACGTGATCACCGCGAGCACCGCGCCGTACAGGTTCAGCGCGTTGTGGCTGATCACGCTCAGCAGGAACAGCACGAGCATCAGCGGGCCGAGCGGGCCCGTCGCCTGCTTGACCGCATCCATCGCGTCCGCGCCGGCCGGCACCGCGAGCACCGCGACCGCGCCGAAGATGAACGCGAGCGTCGAGCCGATCGTGCAGCCGAGATAGGTCGCCCAGAACGTCGACGCCACGCCGACGTTTTCCGGCAGATAGCGCGAATAGTCCGACACGTACGGCGCGAACGCGATCTGCCACAACGCCGACAGCGACACCGTCGCGAGCCATCCGGCGAAGTTGAAGCCGCCGCGCGTCAGGAAATCGTCGGTCGTCACGTGCGTGAGGATCATCCAGAAGCCGACCAGGATGCCGATGCCGAGCACCCATGTGCCGATCCGGTTCAGGATGTGGATGAACCGGTAGCCGACGATGCCGATCAGCCCCGAGCCCACCGCGCCGATCACGATGCCGACGGGCACCGGCACCGACGACGCGATGCCGTGCACCGACTTGCCGGCCAGCACGATGTTCGACGCGAAGAAGCCGACGTACATCACGGCCGCGATCACGGTCACGAGCAGCGCGCCCCACGAACCGAACTGCGCGCGGCTCTGGATCATCTGCGGGATGCCCATCTGCGGCCCCTGCGCCGAATGCAGCGCCATCAGCACGCCGCCGACCGCCTGGCCGACGACGATCGCGACGATGCCCCACATCAGGTTCAGGTGGAACAGCTGCACGCCGAGCGCGCCGGTCACGATCGGCAGCGGCGCGATGTTGCCGCCGAACCAGAGCGTGAACAGGTCGCGCACCTTGCCGTGGCGCTCCGCGGGCGGCACGTAGCCGATCGTGTGCTTCTCTATCATCGGGGACGCGTTGCGGTCCACGTTCGTCATGGTGATGTCTCCTGTCCTGCGCGGCGATGCGCGCTTGCCGTGTCAGCCGGCGCGCGTTGGGGGTCGCGCCTGCAATCGGGTCCGGATACGCGAGCGACGACGCACCGCGTGCACGCGCGGCGGTGTCGAACGAAGCGGACGATGCGCATGCGGGGACGGATGACATGCCCCGCCGCCGCGTGCGCAACCGCTTCGTGATCGTCGTGTTCCAGGTTGGAGACGATGGTGCGCCACGACCATCGCGACCGGAAAATACTAAAAATATTTCCGGGACATACGAAAAAGCTCTGCAGCGGAAATGCCGGCACCGGGGGGCTTTCAGGTAAGGTGCTACGCAAACCATGGACAGATTGCGCCCGCGGCGGCACGCCGGGGCCGTGCATCAGAGGTGCTTGTGGCTCACTACACTTTGCGGCAACTGAAATACTTCGTGACGACGGTGGAATCCGGCAGCGTCGCCGAGGCCTCGCGCCAGCTGTTCATCGCGCAGCCGTCGATCTCCAGTGCGATCAAGGGTCTGGAGGAAAGCTTCGGCGTGAAGCTGTTCATCCGCCATCACGCGCAGGGCGTGTCGCTCACACCGAGCGGTACGCGCTTCTACCGGAAAGCGCAGGAGCTGCTGCGCATCTCGCACGAATTCGAACAGAACGCGCTGGCCGACAACGACGTGATCACCGGGCAGATCGATATCGGCTGCTTCGAGACGGTCGCGCCGCTCTATCTGCCGCAACTGATCGCGGGCTTTCGCGAGCGCTACCCGGGCGTGAACATCCGGCTGCGCGACGGCGACCAGCAGGAGCTCGTGCAGGGCCTGACGTCCGGCACGTTCGATCTTGCGCTCATGTACGACCACGATCTCGACGGCACGATCGAAACCGAGCCGCTGATGCCGCCGCAGCAGCCGTACGTGCTGCTGCCGGAGAACCACCGGTTCGCCGGCCAGACCCACGTATCGCTGCGCGACCTCTGCGTCGAGCCGATGATCCTGCTCGACGTGCAGCCGAGCCGCACGTATTTCGTCAGCCTCTTTCACGAGCTCGGGCTCACGCCGAACATCGTGTTCGGGTCGCCGTCGATCGAGATGGTGCGCGGGATGGTCGGCCAGGGGTTCGGCTTCTCGCTGCTCGTCACGCGCCCGCATTCCGAATACACGTACGACGGCCAGCGCGTCGTGACGATCGGCCTCAGCGAAACGGTGAGCCCGTCGGGGCTCGTGAGCGCACGGCTGAAGCGCGGGCAGCTCACGAAGCAGGCGCAGTCGTTCGTCGATTTCTGCCGCGAACGGCTCGCGCAGATCGTCGCGGAAACGGCGCGCTAACGAACGGGAAGGACAGGAAAACGCACGCGCCGCGGGAGGCGGTGCGTGCGTGTCGGCCGGTCGGCGGTTCAGGCGGCCGCGGCGAGATGCGTGACCAGACGCCCCAGCATCGCGTCGCAGCCGTGGAGCTGGTCGAGCGTGACGAACTCGTCGGGCTTGTGCCCCTGGTCCATGCTGCCGGGCCCGCACACCACGGTCGGAATGCCGGCCTGCCCGAACAGTCCGCCCTCGGTGCCGAACGCCACCGTGCCGAATGCATCGGAGCCGCTCAGCATCGCGAGCAGGCGCGCGGCCTCGCTGTCCGGCGCGGTTGCCAGGCCCGGATACGCGCCCAGCGGCTGCAGTTGAATGTCGGTATCGGGCTGCACCGCGCGCATCCTCGGCAACAGTTCGGATTCCGCATAGTCCTGCAGCTTCCTCGGCACGTCGTGCGCATCGAAATCCGGCAGCGCCCGCACCTCGAAATCGAACTCGCATTCGGCCGGCACGATGTTCAGCGCGCGGCCGCCCTTGATCAGCCCCGTCTGCACGGTCGAGAACGGCGGATCGAATCGTTCGTCGTGCCGTTCGGGCCGCGCGAGCGCCGCGCCGATCTCGCCGAGCCGGCCGATCAGCTTCGCCGCATAGTCGATCGCGTTGACGCCCGACGGCGCGTACGCCGAGTGGCACGCGGCGCCCTTCACGTGGCAACGCATCGCGAGCTTGCCCTTGTGACCGAGCACCGGCTTCAGTTCGGTCGGCTCGCCGATCAGGCACAGGCGCGGCCGGTGCGCGCGCGCGGCCAGTTGTTCAAGCATCGGCCGCACGCCGAGGCAGCCGACCTCCTCGTCGTACGAAAACGCGAGATGCACGGGCACGCCCAGCGGCCGGGCGACGAATGCCGGCACGGCCGCGAGCACCGACGCGATGAAGCCCTTCATGTCGGCCGTGCCGCGGCCGTACAGGCGGCCGTCGCGTTCGGTCAGCCGGAACGGCTCGACCGTCCACGCCTGCCCGTCGACCGGCACCACGTCGGTATGGCCCGACAGCGCGATGCCGCCGCGATCGCGCGGCCCGATCGTCGCGTACAGGCTCGCCTTCGTGCGCGCCGCGTTGTAGAACAGTTCGCTCTCGACGCCGAAGCCCGCGAGATAGTCGCGGATGAAACCGATCATCTCGAGGTTCGAATCGCGGCTGACCGTCGCGAACGCGATCAGCCGTTCGAGCAGTGCGCGGCTCGACGTGTCATTCATCGCCCGGCACTCCGTAGCTCGGTGCGGCGGTGGGGTTCAGCGCGCGCGTCTGGTAGTCCTGCATCTGCGGCCGATACGCCTGCCACAGCGCATCGAGCTGCCCGATCGGATCGGCATCGGCCCAGTCGACGCGCAGGTCGACGATCGGCCAGGTCACGTCGCCGGCCACCTTCAGCGCGGCCGAGTGCACCGGCCCCGCCTCGCCGCCGGCCGCCATCGCCGCCTGCATCGCGGCCAGCAGGCGATCGGCGAGCAGGCCCGAGATCGGAAGAG
>NZ_JAAGPB010000608.1:0-4535 GCF_017104585.1 Burkholderia sp. Ac-20392 | reverse complement strand
ACGTCGACTTGCCGCAGCCGGAGCTGCCGAGCAGCGCGAACAGTTCGTTCTTCGCGATCGTCAGGTTCACGTTGTCGACGGCCGTGCTGTCGCCGAATTTCTTCACGACGTTTTCGATGCGGACGAAAGCGTCGTTTTGCGTACGGGCCGCGGGGGCCGGTTGGGTCTGTCGTGCGGCAGCGGAAGAGGGTATCGATTGCATGGGATTCACCATTCGTTCTTCACGGATTGCAGGCGTGAGCGTCCCCGCGCGAGGCGCGCAATGCGACTCACGGACGACGGCTCGTGCCGGATGGAACAGTGCGCGCGGCGCGCGCGGGCGGACGGAGGTCCGCGGATCTCAGGCGGGCAGGCGTGAAGCGATGCCTGCGCCGCCGGAATGCTGGGCGATCAGTGGCCGGTCTTCAATTGGGCCCACAGGCGGTTCTGGAGGCGCAGGATGTCGGCCGGCATCGGCTTCATCAGCACCATCTTCTTCAGCACGTCTTCCGGCGGATAGACGGTCGGATCCTGCGCGACGGCCGGCGTGACGAACTGGTGTGCGGCCTTGTTCGCGGTCGGGTAGAACACCGTGTTGGTGATCGCCGCGTTGACCTTCGGATCGGATACGTAGTTGATCCACTTCAGGGCGGCTTCGGGGTGCGGTGCATCCTTCGGGATCACCATCACGTCGAACCACAGCAGGCCGCCTTCCTTCGGGTTCGAGAACTTGATGTCGTACGAACGCTTCGCTTCAGCCGAGCGGCGATGCGCGATGCCGACGTCGCCCGACCAGCCGAGCGCGACGCACACGTCGTTGTTCGCGAGGTCGTTGATGTAGCCGGACGAGTTGAACTGGGTGATGTACGGGCGGACTTTCTTCAGGACTTCGAACGCAGCCTGGTAATCGCCGGGGTTCGTGCTGTTCGGGTTCTTGCCCATGTATTGCAGCGTGGCGGCGAACACGTCGACGGCCTGGTCGAGGAACGACACGCCGCAGCCCTTCAGTTTTTCCATGTTGGCCGGGTCGAACACGAGTGCCCAGCTGTCGACCGGCGCCTTGTCGCCGAGTGCCTTCTTCACCGCCTGCGCGTTGTAGCCGATGCCGTCCGTGCCGTACGCCCAGGGCACGCCGTACTGGTTGCCCGGATCGGCATCCGCGATCATCTTCATCAGCAGCGGATCGAGGTTCGCGAGGTTCGGCAGCTTCGACTTGTCGAGCTTCTGGTACACGCCGGCCTGGATCTGCTTGGCCATGTAGTTCGACGTCGGCACGACGATGTCGTAGCCCGAACTGCCGGCCAGCAGCTTCGCCTGAAGCGTGTCGTCGCTGTCGTAGTTGTCGTACTTGACGTGGATGCCTGTCTGCTTCTGGAAGTTCGGGATCGTGTCCGGCGCGATGTAGTCGGACCAGTTGTAGACATTCAGTTCGTCGGCCGCGTGTGCCGTCGGGCTGGCGACCGACGTGAACGCGGCCGCGGCGGCAAGGGCGGCAACGGAACAGGCTTGGCGAAGAAAGCAGGCACGCATGGTGGAATTCCCCTGGTTATGGCGGCGTGCGGCGCCCGCCGCACGCCTATAGGCAAAACCGTTACGAAATACCCAATTGCTGGGCGGTTGCATCGACTGCTTTTTTCGCCTTCGATACGAGTTCATCAATTTCCGGCCGCGAGATCACGAGCGGCGGCGACAGCAGCATCCGGTCGCCGGTCGCACGCATGATCAGGTTGCCGTTGAAGCAGAAGTCGCGGCAGATCGTGCCGACGTCGCCGCCGTTCGCGAAGCGGCGGCGTTCGGCCGGCGCTTCGGCGAGCTGCAGGCTCGCGACGAGGCCGTGGCCGTGCACCTCGCCGACGATCGGGTGACGCGCGAAGGTTTCGCGCATCAGTGCCTGGAAGTACGGGCCCGTGTCGTTCTTCACGCGCTCGACGATTCCTTCGTCACGCAGCAGCTTCAGGTTCGCGACTGCGACGGCGGCTGCCACCGGGTGGCCCGAGTACGTGAGGCCGTGGTTGAATTCGCCGTTGTCGATGATGGGCCGCGCGACACGTTCGTGAATGCCGACGGCGCCCATCGGCACATAGCCCGACGTGAGACCCTTCGCCATCGTGATCAGATCGGGCTCGAAGCCGAAGTGCTGGTGTGCGAACCATTCGCCGGTACGGCCGAAGCCGCCGATCACTTCGTCGGCCACCAGCAGGATGTCGTACTTGCGGCAGATCCGCTGGATTTCCGGCCAGTACGTCGACGGCGGGAAGATCACGCCGCCCGCCCCCTGGAACGGCTCGCCGATGAACGCGGCGACATTCTCCGCGCCGAGTTCGAGGATCTTCGCTTCGAGCTGTTGCGCACGGGCGAGGCCGAACGCTTCCGGCGTTTCACCGGCCGCTGCTTCGCCGAAGAAATACGGCTGGTCGATGTGCACGATGTTTTCGACCTTCGACGGCATCTGCTCGTGCATGTAGCCCATCCCGCCGAGCGTGCCGCCCGCGATCGTCGAGCCGTGATAGCCGTTCTTGCGCGAGATCACGAACTTCTTCTGCGGCTGGCCCTGCACGCGCCAGTACTGGTGCACGAGGCGCAGCACGGTGTCGTTGCCTTCCGAGCCGCTGTTGCAATAGAAGAAGTGGTTGAAGCCCTTCGGCGTGACTTCCGCGAGCATCGCGGAGAGTTCGATCACCGGCGGGTGGGTGGTCTTGAAGAACGTGTTGTAGAACGGCAGTTCCTGGATCTGGCGATACGCGGCGTCGGCGAGTTCCTTGCGGCCGTAGCCGACGTTCACGCACCAGAGGCCGGCCATCCCGTCGATCACCTTGTTGCCTTCCGAGTCCCACAGATAGACGCCGTCGGCCTTCACGATCACGCGGCTGCCTGCGCGATTCAGCGCGCCCATGTCCGAGAACGGGTGGATGTGGTGCGCGGCGTCGAGCGCGCGGTATTCGGCGGTCGTGCGTGCCTGCGTCGCGCGCGGTGCGGCGGCCGTGGCGCTCGGTGCGGCCGGCTGGATCCAGGCAGATTCGTTGCGGTACGTCATGTTTCCTCCGTGATTCCGTATTCGGTTGGGTGCACGCTCAGACGTGCAGCAGCAGATGGCGGCGTTCCCACGAGCTGATCACGCGGAAGAACGCTTCGTATTCGGTTTCCTTCAGCGCGAAATACGCTTTCAGGAACTTGTGGCCGAGGATCTCGCCGAGCGGTTCGCAGGCGGCCATCAGCGTCAGCCCTTCCTCGAGGTTGCGCGGCAGCTGGTACGGCAGGTCGTAGCCGTCGCTGACGAGCGGCTCGGTCGGCTCCAGGCGCTGCGTCATGCCGAGGTAGCCGGCCGCGAGCGTCGCGGCGAGCGCGAGGTACGGGTTGCAGTCGACGCCCGGGATACGGTTCTCGATGCGGCGTGCCGACGGGCCCGAATGCGGGATGCGGAAGCCGACCGTGCGGTTGTCGTAGCCCCACTGCACGTTGATCGGTGCGGCCATGAAGCGCGACAGGCGGCGATACGAGTTGATGTACGGCGCGAAGATCGGCATCAGTGCCGGCGTGTACTTCTGCAGCCCCGCGAGGTAGTTGTAGAACATCGACGTCGCGCCGCCGGTTTCCTGCGACGTGAACAGGTTCTGGCCCGTTTCCTCGTCGACGATGCTCTGGTGCACGTGCATCGCCGAACCCGGTTCGTCTTCCATCGGCTTGGCCATGAACGTCGCGTACATGTTGTGACGCAGCGCGGCCTCGCGCACCGTGCGCTTGAACAGGAACACCTGGTCGGCCAGCGACAGCGCGTCGCCGTGCATGAAGTTGATCTCCATCTGCGCGGCGCCGACTTCGTGGATCAGCGTGTCGATGTCGAGGTTCTGCGCTTCGCAGTACTCGTAGATGTCCTCGAACAACGGGTCGAACTCGTTGACGGCCTCGATCGAATACGACTGGCGGCCCGTTTCGGGGCGGCCCGTACGGCCGACCGGCGGACGCAGCGGCAGGTCCGGATCCTTGTTCATGTCGACCAGGTAGAACTCGAGTTCCGGCGCGACGACGGGCTTCCAGCCCTTCGCCTTGTACAGGTCGAGCACGCGGCGCAGCACGTAGCGCGGCGAGATCTCGACCGGCGAGCCGTCGAAGTGCACGCAGTCGTGGATCACCTGCGCGGTCGGGTCGATGGCCCACGGGATCAGGCGGATCGTCGATGCGTCGGGTACGCACACCATGTCGGGGTCGGTCACACCGGTCAGCGAGCCGTCTTCCGGATATTCGCCGGTGACGGTCTGCACCATCACGGCTTGCGGCAGGCGCATCGATTCGCCGGACGTGAACTTGTTGCGCGGCGTGATCTTGCCGCGCGCGATGCCGGCCATGTCGGGAATGATCGCTTCGACTTCAGTGATCCGGTGCTGCTTCAGAAAATCTTCGATGTCATGCATGTCTGTTCTCGTTGGTTTGGTCGGCGCTCAGGCGAGCGCGGCGGCGGCCACGGCACGCGTGCGGGCGGCGCGGCAGATCGGAAGAGCGTCGGGTAGGGAACGAGTGTATACCGCGGTTAGATATCGGGTGGTAGCCTTACGCTGAGA
>NZ_JAAGPB010000607.1:0-4500 GCF_017104585.1 Burkholderia sp. Ac-20392 | reverse complement strand
ATCCGCAGGTGCGGCTGCAACTCGCGGAGGCGACGAGCGACGTGTAGATCGATGAACTCGTCGCGGGCCGCATCGACGTGGGGCTCGTCATTCCGCCCGTGCCGCCGCGCCACGCGGCCGGGCTGTCGTACCTGCCCGTCGTGCGCGAGCCGCTGGTGGTGGCGATGCCGGCCGCGGCGAGCGATGCGCCGGAAGACGAGCCCGTCCGTCTCGCCGAGGTTGCCGCATTGCCGCTCGTGATCTTTCCGCGTCGTTTGGCGCCCGGCTTTTATGACATCATTACGGGCTGCTACGGCGCGGCGGGGGAAACTCCGCACATCGGCCAGGAGGCGATCCAGATGCAGACGATCGTCAGCCTCGTGTCGGCCGGCATGGGCGTCGCACTGGTGCCGCAATCGCTGCGTAACCTGCGGCGCACCGGCGTGGTCTACCGGCCGCTTGCCGATCACGCGCCGGTCGTCGAGACGGGCCTCGTGTGGCGCACCGGCGACGTGAGCCCGGTGCTGGCCGGCTTCATCGACGTCGTGCGCGCGCAGGGTCTCGCCACGTGACGTGAACGATGACGCGCCGATGCCGTCCAAAGCGCGGTGCTGCGCGTTTGCGACGGCCGTACCGCATTCGAAAACTTCTTCGCTAACCCATGATCATTCACCCGAATTTCGACCCCGTTGCGATCCATCTCGGGCCGCTGGCCGTGCGCTGGTACGGGCTCATGTATCTCGTCGGCTTCATCGCGGCGATCGTCGTCGGCCGGATCCGCCTGAAGCTGCCGCACGTCGCGGCGCAAGGCTGGACCGCGAAGGACATCGACGACATGATGTTCTACGGCGTGCTCGGCACCGTGCTCGGCGGCCGGCTCGGCTACGTGCTGTTCTACAAGGCCGATTTCTATTTCTCGCATCCGCTCGACGTGTTCAAGGTGTGGGAAGGCGGCATGTCGTTTCATGGCGGCTTCCTCGGCGTGACGCTCGCGATGATGCTGTTCGCGTGGCAGCGCAAGCGTCACTGGCTGCAGGTCACCGATTTCGTCGCGCCGATGGTGCCGACGGGGCTCGCGGCCGGGCGGCTCGGCAACTTCATCAACGGTGAACTGTGGGGCCGCGTGACCGATCCTTCCGCACCGTGGGCGATGCTGTTCCCGGGCGCGATGCGCGACGATGCGGCATGGTTGCCGAAGCATCCGGAGCTCGTCGAGAAGTGGCATCTCGCCGATGTGTTCATGCAATACCAGATGCTGCCGCGCCATCCGTCGCAGCTCTATGAAATCGCGCTCGAGGGCATCGTGCTGTTCTTCGCGCTGTTCCTCTTCGCGCGCAAGTCGCGGCCGATGGGCGCCGTGTCAGCGCTGTTCCTGATCGGCTATGGTCTCGCACGCTTCACGGTCGAGTTCGCGCGCGAGCCCGACGACTTCCTCGGCCTGCTCGCGCTCGGCCTGTCGATGGGGCAGTGGCTGTCGCTGCCGATGATCCTCGCGGGCGTCGCGCTGATGGTCTGGGCGTATCGCCGCCGCGCGGCGAATGCCGCTGCGTGATGCACTGCCGATGCACGTGCGATCGGCGCGTGCATCGGCACCATCCAGGTCAATGAAAAACGCCGGCCCTCGGGCCGGCGTTTTTCATTTCGGACTGCCGCGTGCTGTGCGTTACTTCATCTGCACGGAGCCGTTGACGGTGACCGACACCGTGGCCTTGCCGCCTTCGACGGCGATCGGTGCGCTCATCTTCGCGCTGTCCATCGGCGCCGCGGCCATCGCCATCATGCGCGGGTACGGCTGCACGTTGCGGCCGCCGCCGACGTTCACGTCGCGGATCGTGTAGCTGCTGTAACCGAATGCCTTCGCGGCTTCGTCCGCGCGGGCGCGGAACGACTTGATCGCTTCGGTCGTGAGCTTCTGCTCGGCTGCACGCTGTGCTTCGGGCGACAGCGAGAACTCGACGTTCGCGACCTGCATCAGGTTCGACAGCTGGCCCGCAAGCTTCGACGCCGCCGCGAAATCGCGCGATTCGAGCGCGACCTCGGTGCGACCGCGCCATGCGGAGATCTTGCCGTCGCGATCGGTGCTCGGGTACACGGAGAATGCACCCGTGTGTGCGGTGACGCCCGATACGCCCTTCGCCTGCGACAGCGCTGCATCGGCACGCTGGTTCAACTGCGCGGTGAGGCTGCCCGGATCCTTGGCCTGCTGCTCGTAGAACAGCGTGATGTGGATGATGTCCTGCGGCACGTCGGCGCTGGCCTGCGACGACAGCGACAGCACGCCTGCCGGCTCCGGAAAGTGCGGGTTCGCGGTTTGCGCGTGCGCGGTGGTCGACGCGAGCGTCAGCGCGACGGGAACGGCGGCGGCAAGGGCGAGCGACAGCGCGAGTGCGGATTTCTTGGTCATTGTTGGACTCCTTGTGCGAGGGCGTGCACGCGGATCACGCGTGCACGACGCGGGCGTACCGCGCGACGAAAAAAACGACAGCCGGCCTGATCGGCCGACAGCGGTTGCTTAGGCCGCGCGAAAGTGCCGCGAGTTCCGTGGCGGCAGTGCGTACTGACCAGATTTGACCTTTGGCGTGCGCCTACTTCATCAGCTTTTCGGTGATGAAGCGCCATTCGGCGCGCGTGACCGGCGTGATCGACAGCCGGTTGCCGCGTGCGAGCACGCGCATGTCGGCGAGTTCATCGTGTTCGCGCAGCGCCGCAAGCGGCACGAGCGCCGATTTTTTCACGTACTGCACGTCGACGAGCAGCCAGCGCGGTGCTTCCTGCGTCGACTTCGGGTCGTAATAGGGGCTTTTCGGATCGAACTGCGTGGGGTCGGGGTAGGGCGTCGACGACACTTCGGCGAGGCCCGCGATGCCCGGTTCGGGGCAGCTCGAGTGATAGAACAGCACGCCGTCGCCGATCTTCATCGTGTCGCGCATGAAATTGCGCGCCTGATAGTTGCGCACGCCGGTCCACGGCAGCGAGCGCTGCGGTGCGTTGGCGAGATCGTCGATGCTTGCTTCGTCCGGTTCGGACTTCATCAGCCAGTATTGCATGGATCGTGATCGACGCAGAAAGAGGCTGCTACAAAAGAAAACGGCACCGGGCTTCGCCCGATGCCGTTGGATAGGCCCCCGCCTTGGCCGCTAGGCCGGCATCCTGAACCTGAGGTTCAGAATTGGTCGCAGTTAGCAGCACTTCGGGTACATCAGACAGAGTGACGCGCGCGCCCGTGCTACAAATTTCCGCAACCGTGCACATGGCATTGGTTCAAGGAATATATGACCTTGGCGAACCAGGCAGGGAAGCTGACTGAACTGTGCTTCGATGCGCCAATTTGACCACCGTTGATCGCGGAGATCAAGGGGAATCGACGCATCGATTAAAACGTTACTGCGTCTCGTGCTGTGCGAGCACCGCGCCGAGCTGTTCGTTCATCTGGTGCATTGTACGACGGATTTCCTCCGCGGGAAATGCTTCACCATGCCGCACGCTCGTTTGCAGCCGCAGCAATTCGGACGCGAGCGACAGCGCCGCCATCACGGCGATGCGATCGGTGCCGCGTACCGAGCTGTTCGAGCGGATTTTCGACATTTCGGCGTCGACGCGCGCGACCGCTTCGAGCAGTGCCGCTTCGGTCTCGGCCGAGCAGGCGAGCCGATAGGCCTGACCGAGAATCGAGACTTCGATCTGCTTGGTGCTCATGCATGTTCTCCGTGGCTGGCCGCGTCATCGCCATCCGGACGCGCCTGCGCATCCAGCAGGTCAAGCTGGTTGTCGGCTTGCTCCGCACTTTTCGAGCGCGGCAGCTTTTCGAGAATCGCGTTCAGTTTCACCTGGGCGTCGTCGATCTTTGCCGACAGCGTGTCACGCTCGGCCGCAAGTGCATTGCGTTCGTCGCGCAGTTGCGCGAGTTCCGCGCGGACAGCGTCCGCATCCGCGCGCAATTGCGCGACCTGCTCCTCGAGCGCGAGCCGTTCCGAGTGATAGCGCTTGTTCAGCGAAATCAGACGGCCAATATTTTGAGATAGGGTTTCGAGTTCGTTGAGCATTTGCTGCGTCCTCTAAAGACCCAGCATTTTAGCGCGGAATAACGCGCAATCCGACATCTGTAACGTTTCCAGTCGTAACACCCCTGCTTCTTGCCGCGAATCGGCGCCTCCTGTGCGTGTCCGGACGCTTCCTTGACGCTCGCGCAACCCGCTCCTAAACTGGCGCCGCCTCGGTGCTCGCGCGTGGAACGCGCGGTTAAACGGGAAGCAGGGCGCGGGCGCCGGAAGCTCGCTAACCTGCGCTGCCCCCGCAACGGTAAGCGGCCGCGTCCCGTGACGCAGGCTGGCTCGGGCGCGTTTCGCGTGCAGGTCCTGCATGCGGGCGCGGGCCACTGCGCGTCATCGCGCGGGAAGGCGAGCCGGTCCGCCGCCAGCCCGAGATCGGAAGAGCGGCGGGGAGGGGAAGAGGGGATATCCCGGCGTAGAGCTCGGTGGTGTGCGGATAACGAAGAGAGATAATGGTGTAGGATACGCGGAT
>NZ_JAAGPB010000606.1:0-4270 GCF_017104585.1 Burkholderia sp. Ac-20392 | reverse complement strand
CTCGCCGCGACCGACGACCACCTGCGCATCACGCGCGCCGGCACGCTCGAATACACGCGCGAGCCGGCCGCCACGCCGTATCGCCCGTCGGTCGACGTGTTCTTCAACAGCCTGACCGAGCACTGGCCCGGCCGCGTGATCGGCGTGCTGCTCACGGGGATGGGACGCGACGGCGCGATCGGCCTGAAGGCGCTGCGGATGAAGGGCTACCATACGATCGCGCAGGACGAGGCGACGAGCGCCGTGTACGGCATGCCGAAGGCGGCCGCGACACTCGGCGCGGCGCGCGCGATCCTGCCGCTCGGGCGCATCGCGGGCGAGCTGGCGGCGCTCGCGAGAATCTGAGCCCGACGATGAACACGCGCAACACCCTTGCCTGCCCCTGCAACAACCGCAACAAACCGCATCGACCATGACCCTTGACCTGACTCGCCCGCCAGGCGGCCCCTACACGCCGCCCGCCGACGTGCCGGCAATGGTGCTGCTGGTCGATGACCAGACGATCGTCGCGGAAGCCGTACGGCGCGCGCTCGTCGATGAGGAAGGCATCGATTTCCACTACTGCCCGCGTTCGGACGACGCGATGGCCACAGCGATCGAGACGCGGCCGACCGTGATCCTGCAGGACCTCGTGATGCCCGGTACCGACGGGCTGAGCCTCGTGAAAGCGTACCGGACGAACCCGGCGACGCGCGACGTGCCGATCATCGTGCTGTCGACGCAGGAAGAACCCGTGATCAAGAGTGCCGCGTTCGCGGCCGGTGCGAACGACTACCTCGTGAAGCTGCCCGACCGCATCGAGCTCGTCGCGCGGGTGCGCTACCACTCGCGTTCGTACATGAACCTGCTGCAGCGCGACGAGGCCTATCGCGCGCTGCGGCAATCGCAGCAGCAATTGCTCGAAGCCAATCTCGAACTGCGGCGCCTCACGCATTCCGACGGCCTGACCGGGCTGTCCAACCGGCGCTATCTCGACGAATACCTCGCCGCCGAATGGCGGCGCGGCACGCGCGAGCGCAGCGAGCTGTCGCTGCTGATGATCGATGTCGACAACTTCAAGCTGTACAACGACACGTACGGCCACGTGTCGGGCGACAGCGTGCTCAAGCAGATCGCGTCGACCATCGAGCGCTGTCTCGGCCAGTCGGGCGATCTTGCCGCGCGTTTCGGCGGCGAGGAATTCGCGGTGGTGATGCCGGCCACGTCGCCGGGCGCCGCGCGGCTGCTCGGCGAGAAGATCCGCCTCGCGGTCGAGGCGCTGCGGCTGCGCCACGCGCATTCGTCGACGGGCCACACCGTGACGATCAGCATCGGCGGCGCGAGCATCGTGCCGATGCCCGGCCTGCCGACGACCGTGCTGATCGAAGCCGCCGACCGCGCGCTCTATCGCGCGAAGCACGAAGGCAAGAACCGCGTCGAGATCGACGCGACGCCCACGACGCCGATCCCCGGCGGTTTCGGCGGCCCGCGCGTCGACTGAACGCCGGACGGGTCGCGCTCACATGGCGCCGAGCCGGCGCGCGTAGTCGTTCGGGTCCAGCGGACGGCTGAACAGATAGCCCTGCTGCATGTCGCAGCCGATCTGCTGCAAGAACCACGATTGCGCCTGCGTCTCGACACCTTCGGCCGTGACCTTCATCCCCAGCGAATGCGCCATCGCGACCACGGCCTGCGTGATCGCCACCGAGTCGTGATGATCGGGCACGCCCGACACGAACGAGCGGTCGACCTTCAGGTTGTGCAGCGGAAAGCGCTTCAGGTACGCGAGCGACGAATAGCCGGTGCCGAAATCGTCCACCGAGATCCGCACATTCATGTTCGTGAGCGCCTCGAGCATCGGCAACACGGTGTCCGTGTCGTTCATCAGCAGTCCTTCGGTAATCTCGAGTTCGAGCGCGGACGGATCGAGCTGCGTCTGCGCGAGGCAGCGATCGACCGATTCGACGAGCCCTTCGTGGAACTGCCGCGGCGACAGGTTGACGGCCAGCATCAGGTCGGGCGCGATCGTGCGGCGCCATTCGGCCGCCTGCCGGCACGCGGTTTCGAGCACCCACTGGCCGATCGCGACGATCAGCCCCGTATCTTCCGCGACCGGAATGAATTCCGCCGGCGACATCGGCCCGAGCTCCGGGCTCGTCCAGCGCAGCAGCGCCTCGGCGCCGACGGTGCGGCCGCTGCGTGCATCGACGACGGGCTGATACGCGAGCCGCAGCATGTCCGACGAAAGCGCGCGCCGCAGCGACTGCTCGATCGCGAAGCGGCGCTGCAGCCGCAGGTTGAGCTGCGCGGTGAAGAACGTGAAGTGGTTGCGGCCGCGCTGCTTCGCGTCGTACATCGCCGAATCGGCGTTGCGCATCAGCGTGACGGCATCGTCGCCGTCGCGCGGCGCGACGCTGATCCCGATCGACACGCCGAGCCAGTATTCGTTGTTCGCGATCGCGAACGGCTTCGCGATCGCGTCGATCACCTCGCGCGCGAGCACCGCGAGCCGGTCGGGATCGTCGCAATCGTCGACGAGGATCACGAACTCGTCGCCGCCGACGCGCGTCAGTGCGTACTGGCCGCCCCCGCAGGCCGCGAGCCGCGCGGCGACGCTGCGCAGCAGCGCATCGCCCGCGTCGTGGCCGGCCGTATCGTTGACCTTCTTGAATCCGACGAGATCGATGAACAGGATCGCGACGCGCGCGGGCCCGCCCGCCGCATCGTGCCCGCCGAACAGCTCGCGCATGCGGTCGCCGAGCCAGCGGCGGTTGTAGAGGCCCGTCAGCGCATCGCGCGTCGCCAGGTAGCGCAACTGCTGCTGCGCTTCCCGCACGGGGCCGATGTCGTTGAACGACACGAGCACCGAATCGGCCTGCTTCTCGCCCGGCCTCACGATCGGCACCGCGTTGCCGCGCACCCAGATGATGTCGCCGTCAGCCAGGCCGAAGCCGACCGTGTAGTCGAGCAGCGGCGTGGCCGTCTCGAGCGCGCGCCGGCTCGGCCATTCGTCGGGCGCGATCGGCGTGCCGTCCTCGTGCAGCTTGCGCAGGATCACGGTCGACAGCCGGCGGCCGACGAGGTCGCCCTTCACGCGCATCATCCGGTTCGCACTCGGGTTGCTCGCGACCACGACGCCGTCGCGCGACACGACGAGGATCCCTTCGTGCAGGCTGTTGACCACGAGCCGGTGATGTTCCTCGCTGCGCGCGAGCTGTCGCGCGATCCGGTCCTGGTGCACCGCGAGGCCGACGCTGTTGCCGATGTCGCGCAACAGTTCGGTTTCCTCGTCGCCCGGCCGGCGCGGCGTGCGGTAATAAACGGCGAACGCGCCGAGCACGGCGCCGCTATCGTCGAGGAACGGCACCGACCAGCACGCGCGCAGGCCCAGCGGCAAGGCAACGGCCCGGTAGTTGGCCCACAGGGGATCGGTTTCGATATCTTCGACGACGACCATCCGGCGCAGGTACATCGCCGTGCCGCACGAGCCGGCCACGGGCCCGATGGACGCGCCTTCGATCGCCGAACCGTACTGCGCGGGCAGCGACGGCGCGGCGCCGACGTGCACGTGCACGCCGTCGGTATCGAGCAGCAGGATCGTGCACGACGCACCGTCGCCGAGCAAAGCCTCGGCCCGCCGGCAGACTTCGACCAACAGCTCCGGCAGCGGTGTGTTGCGCGTGATCAGCCTCAGCACGCTTTGCTCGGACGCGAGCACTTCCGCCGCGAGCCCGAGACTGTAACGAGAACTTTGCGGTTCGGTATTCAAGATGAATCCTGCCGTCTGTCCGATCGGGTCTGATGCGCCCGATTCGTTTTCGATCCTTCGTGCCGTTTTTCGCTCCGGGTTTACGCCGATGCCCGGTGCGCCCCGTATTGCGCGCGGTGCCAACGCGCGCCGAAATATATTTAACACCAATCCATGACAAGTGGCGCATCCACGCGCATCAGGGGTTACGCGTGGTCGGCGCCGCGTTTGCAGCCGCCAGTCAGCCCGCCGAAAGACTTGCGCACGGCGCGACGGCCTTCGGCAAGGCAACGGCTCGCACGCGCCGCGCTCGCAAACGATTCGTCAGATTGTGGCGGCGCGCCGGCTCCATTCGCGTTCAGTCGCTCGCGCCGGAATCCGTGCGCGTCACGGCCTTCAGCGCATCGATCGCGGCCGTGACCGACACGCTCGCGGGCGCCGCATACAGCGCGCCGACCGTTTCAGGCATCGTCGACAGCTTCAGCGGCAACCGGCCGACGCGCTCCCCTGCGCGCACGGCCAGCTCGAACGCGCGGGCCGACA
>NZ_JAAGPB010000605.1:0-233 GCF_017104585.1 Burkholderia sp. Ac-20392 | reverse complement strand
AAAAAAAAAAAAACCACCCCCCACCACCCCCCCCCCCCCCCCCCCCCATCACCCCCCTCCCCTCATGAAACTATCTACGCTTTTACTTCTTCTCTTTTATCCCTCTCCTCTCGCTACTGTTCCTGTTCTGCCTCTTCCCTCCCTCTTCTTCCCGTACATACCTGCCTGCCCCCTTGCTTCCACACGCGTCATCGTACTCCCATCCACATCCTTACATGCCAATCACTGTCCAT
>NZ_JAAGPB010000604.1:0-4430 GCF_017104585.1 Burkholderia sp. Ac-20392 | reverse complement strand
CCCACCGCGAGGCTCGCGCGCTCGATGTGCGCACCGCCGGCCGACGTCGCGATCCGTTCCGGACCGGGTTCCGCCGGCACCGAACGGCCGACCGGCACGTGCAGCACGAGCGCCTGGCCCGGCATCGCGAGATCGCGGTGCGTACGGTTCCACGCCTTGAGCTGGCCGACCGACACGCCGTAGCGGCCGGCGATCGCCGCCATCGATTGCTTGCGGCGCACGCGGATCAGCATCTTGCGCGTGTCGGGTACGTCGGGCTCCATCGCGAGGGCGCCGTTTTCGGCGACGTCGGCGCTGATGTCCTCGTCGTCGTCGTCGCCGCGCGGCACGACGATCGTCGAGCCCGGCTTCAGGCGCATGCCGGCCGGAATCTTGTTGATCGACATCAGCGTATCGGCGTCCACGCCGATCTTCTCGGCGATCGCGGCCGGCCGTGCACGTTCGCTGACCGTGTAGGTGGTCCACGTCGAAAGCTGGCCGTTGTACGCCTTCAGGTTCTTCTCGAACGCCGACGCGTTGTCGAACGGCAGCAGGATCTGCGGCTCGGTCGCGCCGAGGATCACCGGCTTCGAGAACGACGGGTTCAGCGAGCGGAATTCGTCGAGCGACAGGTTCGCGAGCTTCGCGGCCACCGCCACGTCGATGTCGCGCGACGTCGTGACCGTCACGAAATACGGGTGGTTCGGGATGTCCGGCAGCGCGAGGCCGTACTGCTGCGGATTCGCGATGATGTTCTTCACCGCCTGCAGCTTCGGTACGTAGTTGCGCGTCTCGTTCGGCATCCGCAGGCTCAGGTAGTCGGTCGGCAGGCCGGCCGCCTGGTTGCGCGCGATCGCGCGCTGCACGTTGCCCTCGCCCCAGTTGTACGCGGCCAGCGCGAGATACCAGTCGCCGAACATGTCATGCAGACGCGACAGGTAGTCGAGCGCGGCGCTCGTCGACGCAAGCACGTCGCGGCGCTCGTCCTGCCACATGTTGCGCTTCAGGTTGTACGTGCGGCCCGTGCCGGGCATGAACTGCCACATGCCGGCCGCCTTCGCGACCGACAGCGCCTGCGGGTTGTACGCGGACTCGATGAACGGCAGCAGCGCGAGCTCGGTCGGCATGTGACGCGCCTCAAGCTCCTCGACGATGTGGTACAGGTACTTCTGCGAGCGCTCGGTCATGCGCTGCACGTAATCCGGGCGCTGCGTGTACCACGTGGTCTGCATGTCGACGAGGTCGGTCTGCAGGTCGGGCATCTGGAAACCGCGGCGGATGCGACCCCAGAGATCGGAGTCCGCACTGGTCAGGTCGCCGACGGATTGCTTGTCGACGTCGACAGTTTCTTTGGCGGTGGCTGATTTACGGAGGTAGGTGGACGTCGCCTGCGAATCGGCGGCGTTGTTGGCGACAGGGGCCTGGCTCGCACAAGCGGCGAGCAGCAGAACCACCATCGCACTCAATATAAGTCGCATGAAAATCTCTGCTTCCGACGGCTGGAAATTGCAGGCGATACTACGGAAGTGCGTGCTTCACGTCAATAAAAACACCGAAAACTCAGCGAAATCCTACATTTGGAGCAATTTTTACAGACACCGCTTGAGCTTTGGAGTCCTCCGGAAATCATCATCGGAACCGGTTTTTCCACTCGCGCATCAGCGTGAACGCCGTCAGACGATCCGGCACTGTTTCGTGCAACTCGGCCTCGAGCGTCGCGCGGATCGCATCGCTGTCCGCACGCATGAACGGGTTAACGGCACGCTCATGCGCGATCGTAGTGGGCAGCGTCGGCACGCCGCGCGCGCGCAGCGCCTGTGCGTCGTCGCGCCACGTGGCGAGCGCCGCATTGCCGGGTTCGCACGCGAGCGCGAAGCGGATGTTGGACAGCGTGTATTCGTGTGCGCAATGCACGTGCGTGTCGCCCGGCAACGCCGCGAGCGCGTCGAGCGACGCGAGCATCTGCGCGGGCGTGCCTTCGAACAGGCGGCCGCAACCGCACGAGAACAGCGTGTCGCCGCAAAACACGTGCGGGGCCGCGTTGCCCTGCCCGGCCGCCTGGAAATAGGCGATGTGGCCGCGCGTGTGGCCCGGCACGTCGAGCACGTCGAATGTGGCGGCGGGCGCGTCGAGTGTCACGCGATCGCCGCCTTCGAGCGGCTGCGTCACTACGCCGATCGCCTCGGCCGCGGGGCCGTAAACAGTGAGCGGCGCATCGTCCGGTTGGCTATCGCGCAGTGCCGCGACACCGCCGACGTGGTCGGCGTGGTGGTGCGTGAGTAAAATAGCGGTCAACCGCCAGCCGCGTTCGGCTAGAACCCGGCGCACCGGCGCGGCTTCACCCGGATCGACGGCGATCGCATCGCGGCCGTCCGAGACGAGCCAGATATAGTTGTCATCGAATGCCGGAACCGGCACGTATTCCAGCTCGTTCATGGGCGCGCAATCATCGTTATGTCTGACCGTCAAATTATAGACTGGCCCGCCTGGACCGACTCACCGCCCGGCCGCTACGTGCTGGGCTGGGAGCAGGCGCAGCTCGACCGGATCGTGTCCGACGTCTTCGGGTTCCACGCGCTGCAGCTCGGCCTGCCGCAGCTCGACGCGCTGCGCGAGAACCGCATGCCGTATCGCGGCCTCGTGCTCGATCCGGCGAGCGGCGCGAGCGCGCCGTACCAGTATCCGTGGGCGCGCGAGGCGCATGCGCCCGAGCACGCGCCCGACGGCCGCAGCACGACCTGGTGCGACCTGCTCGACCTGCCGTTCGAGTCGCAGAGCGTCGACCTGATCGTGATGCCGCACACGCTCGAATTCACGTCCGATCCGCACCGCCTGCTGCGCGAGGCCGAGCGCGTGCTGATGCCGGAAGGCCAGCTCGTGATCACCGGCTTCAATTCGCTCAGCCTGTGGGGCATGCGGCAATCGTTCGGGCGCATGGCGAACCGCCCGTTCGTGCCGGCCACGCGCGACCAGATCGCATTCATCCGGCTCAAGGACTGGATCAAGCTGCTCGGCTTCGATCTCGAACGCGGCCGCTTCGGCTGCTACCGGCCGCCGCTCGTCACCGACAAGTGGCTGGCCCGCTACGGCTTCATGGAGGCCGCCGGCGACCGCTGGTGGCCGATCTTCGGCGCCGTCTACATGGTGACGGCCGTCAAGCGCGTGCGCGGCATGCGCCTCGTCGGCCAGATCCGGATGAAGAAGCCCGTGCTCGCACCGGGCCTGACGCCGGCGGCCTCCCCGACCACTCATCAAGAACATTCATGACTACCGATACCATCGACATCTATACCGACGGCGCCTGCAAGGGCAACCCCGGCCCCGGCGGCTGGGGCGCACTGATGCGCTACGGCGACAAGGAAAAGGAACTGTTCGGCGGCGAGCCGAACACGACCAACAACCGCATGGAGCTGATGGGCGTGATCGCCGCGCTCGAAGCGCTGAAGCGGCCGTGCCAGGTGATCGTGCATACCGACTCGCAATACGTGCAGAAAGGCATCAGCGAGTGGATTCACGGCTGGAAGAAGAAAGGCTGGGTCACCGCGGCAAAGACGCCCGTGAAAAACGCTGACCTGTGGAAGCGGCTCGACGCGCTCGTCGCGCAGCACGAGGTCGAGTGGCGCTGGGTCAAGGGCCACGCGGGCCATCCCGAAAACGAGCGCGCGGACGCACTCGCGAATCGCGGCGTCGAATCGCTCACGGCCTGAACGCGGGCCGCTCCCCTGTTTTCTACGTTTTTCCCGACATGCGCCAGATCATTCTCGATACCGAAACCACCGGCCTGAACGCCCGCACGGGCGACCGCCTCATCGAAATCGGCTGCGTCGAGCTGCTGAACCGGCGGCTCACCGGCAACAACCTGCACTTCTACGTGAACCCCGAGCGCGACAGCGATCCGGGCGCACTGGCGGTGCACGGGCTCACGACCGAATTCCTCAGCGACAAGCCGAAATTCGCGGAAGTCGCCAACCAGATTCGCGACTTCGTGCAGGACGCCGAGCTGATCATCCACAACGCGCCGTTCGACCTTGGCTTCCTCGACGCGGAATTCGCGCGGCTCGACCTGCCGCCGTTCTCCGAGCATTGCGGCGGCGTGATCGACACGCTGGTGCAGGCCAAGCAGATGTTCCCCGGCAAGCGCAACTCGCTCGACGCGCTGTGCGACCGCTTCGGCATCAGCAACGCGCACCGGACGCTGCACGGCGCACTGCTCGACTCGGAGCTGCTCGCCGAGGTGTATCTCGCGATGACGCGCGGCCAGGACAGCCTCGTGATCGACATGCTCGACGACGCGGGCGCCGACGGCGGCGCGGCGAACGGTCAGCGCGTGTCGCTCGCCGCGCTCGACCTGGCCGTCGTGGCCGCGAGCGACGACGAACTCGCCGCACACCAGGCGCAGCTCGACGAGCTCGACAAATCGGTCAAGGGCACCTGCGTATGGCGCAAGTCCA
>NZ_JAAGPB010000603.1:0-4361 GCF_017104585.1 Burkholderia sp. Ac-20392 | reverse complement strand
TGGGCGAACGCCGGCGGCGCCAGTGCGGCCGTCAGCGCCAGTTCCGCCCAGACTATCCTCTTGATGGCCAACGCCAAAACTCTCTGCTTCATCTTGTTCCCTCTCGCTCGTAGTAAGACCCCACCTGCTGTGCGCCGGAACCTTGTGAATTCCTTGCGCGTCCTGGGTGCCCGTGTACCGGAACCCGCGATTGCCACGCTTTCGACTGCCACGACTCGAACGGCTCGGCCTCGGGTCACCAGCACCATCCAGCATCACCGTCGCTTGCTATTTTGATTCGTCATACTAAACACCTACATTGAGCGCATTGCCTGCTTCTTCCCGATTCGACGAACAGCGGGTTCTGCACAAGACGAGCCTGTGCCCGCGCCGTGCTGCGCACCGTCTGCCGTCGATCGGGTACTTCTCCTTCCTGCCGGCCGCCTTCGCTAGAACAGCCGGGGCGTGCCGACCCAGACGATCACCGCCTCTTCGTCGGCCGTGTTGCGCCACGCATGCGGCATCGTCGATTCGTAATGCGCGGTATCGCCCTCGTTCAGCGTGAACGTGCAATCCTCGAGCGTCAGCGCCACCTGCCCGCGCAACACGTAGACGAACTCCTCGCCCGCATGCGTCGTCATCTCGGACGACAGCTGCCCGGCCGGCATCCGGACGAGAATCGCGTCGAGCTTGCGGCCGTCCACCAGGTTCGTCAGCCTGGCGAACAGGCTGGCCGAGTTCGTGAACTGGAAATACTGCAGCGCGTTGCCGCGGCATACCGAGCGCGCTTCCGTCGGCGTGTCGATGAAGTACTGCATCGTCACGCCCAGCGCCTTCGCGATCCGCACCAGCGACGTGATCGACGGCGTCGCCCGCCCGCGCTCGACCTGCGACAGGAACGGCTTGGAAATGCCGGCGATCGTCGACGTTTCGTCGAGCGTGAGTTTCAGGCGCTGGCGCAGCGCCCGGATCTTGTTGCCTAGCGACACGGCGACGAGCACCGACTCATCAGGGGGCAAAACCATGGAAAGACGGACCCTCGCAGTCGAAATCGGTTTGATGTCGTCAAGCCTCGACCGATGCCGTGACACGACCGGCCCGGCGCGATACCCCGCTGCACGCTGTCGCCGCGTGCAAGCCGCGCGCAGTGCGGCACCGCAGCCGCGTCGCGCGGCCACGCGGCCCTCGCATATTTCATTCGGTTTACTAATCAACAAGGCTGCCCCTTCAGATCGGCTGACCTGCCCGTCGTGCATCGGCGCCATCGCGGCGGCACACCACTTGCCGACCGCGCCCGCGTTGCTCGCCGTCGTACGTGCCCGTTGCGTTACCGGGATGCCACCACCGTCCAGAGGCGTGCCAGGTCAGCGGAACCGTCGGCCCCCTTGACCGTGCGCAGCACCTGGACCGCACGCGCCTTCTGGCCGGCCACGTAATACGCCTCGCCGAGCCGCAGCCGCGCCGCATCGGGATGCTCGAGCCCGCCCTTCGCAATCGCCTGCTCCATCATCGGCAGCCCCTGCTGCGCATGGCCCTCGAAGACGAGGTTCATACCCGCGTCGATCGGTGCGGCCGGCGTCGTGGCGTCCCCGCCCGATTGCGCACGCTTCGCGGCGAGTGCCTGCAGCCGCTTCTCGCGATCCGACTGCGCGTCCTTGCCGAGTACGCCGGACGCAAACCCCTGGTCGATCACCTGCTTGCCTTCGGCAGGCGACCCCGCGACCAGTGCGAGCTGCGTCATCTCCATGTACGCATTGGCTGACGCAAGCGAGCCCGTTGCGCGACGCAACCGGTAGATGTCGAGGTCGAGCGACGGCAGATAGCCGGGGTTGCCGCGAATGGCCGTGACCATTTCGTCCCAGTACGCGGGGCTCGGGTGATAGGCCACCAGCAGCCCGAGCGCACCGCGATACGCATTGCCGTCCTTCACTTTCTGCGCACAGGTCGCCAGCATCTGCAACTGCCCTTCATCCGGCGCGTGTCCGCCATTCGCCTGCGCGTCGGTGCTCGCTTTCAACTGACTCACGAGCGGTGCGCAATCGTTTGACAGGTAGTAAGACTGCGTGAGCAGCGTGCGCATTTCCGGATCCGAGCCACCGGCCTTCAGATAACGCTGCGCGACGCGGATCGCCAGCGGGTAGTTCTTCTGCTGGAAGTAGATGCCGGCCAGCGCCGCCGTGGTCCGCTGCTCGTCCTCGCCCGACAGCCGTCCCGAGTTCAGCACGCTCTCGTAGGCTTGCGCGGCCGTGCCCGAGTCGCCGGCCGCCATCGCTGCCGCGCCGCGCATCTCTTCCACCATGTAGGTTTCGTACGGCGTCCGGTTCGGCACGGCGGCCGCCTGGGCGATCTTGCCCAACGCGTCGCGATACTTGTGCGCCCGGTACAGCTCCTGTGCGGCCGCCAACGGTTTCGCCACGTCCGGCCGCAGCGCGTCCGCCGGCAACGCCGGGCGTCCGAGCAGGCCTGCCGCGCCGAGCGCCGTCACCGCCATCATCCGTTTCCATCGTCGCTGGTTCATCGGCTCGTCCGTGTCGTCATTGCATGAACTGTTCGTTACCGATCAGGCCGATCTTGGTCGCGCCCACGCGTTGCGCGGATGCGAGCACGGCCGCCACGTCCTTGTACGGCACCAGCTTGTTGGGACGCAGATGGATCTCCGCCTGCACGGGTTCCGCCGCCACCTGGGTCAGTTTCGACTCGAGCGCCGCGCGGTCCGGTACCGGTGCGCCGTTCCATGTCGTCGTACCGTCGAAGTCGATATCGATCTGCACGATTTCCGGCGGCGTGGCCGGCGGCGGCGGGTTCCCCACCGGCAGGTCCATCTTTACCGAATGCATCTGAATCGGGATCGTGATGATCAGCATGATCAGCAACACCAGCATCACGTCGATCAGCGGCGTGGTGTTGATGTCGACCATCACTTCCGGTTCGGCATTGCTCCCGCCCGAAGGCACATTCATTCCCATCGTCGACTCCTGTCGGCCAGCGTTAGCGCTTTAGCGCTTACGTGGATCCCATGCTTCGCGGTCGGCCAGCGTTAGCGCTTCAGCGCTTACGCGGGCCCCATGCTTCGCGGTCGATCCACGTTAGCGTTTTAGCGCTTACACGGGCCCCATGCTTCGCGGTCGGCCAGCGTCAGCGCTTTAGCACTTACGCCGATCCCACGCCTCGAACTCAACCAGCGTCAGCGCTTCAACACTTGCCGCCCGCCCCTGTTCCACCACGATTCCCGCGCGCGACTACCCCCCGCGCGCCGGCGGCTCCGTAATGAACGACAGCTTCGCGATCCCCGCGCGCTCGCACATTGTGACCACCCGGCCGATGAACTCGTAGCGCGTGTTCTGGTCGCCCCGCACGTGGACGCTCGGCTGCGGCTGCTGCTGCGACACGTCCTTCAGCTTCGCGAGCAGCGTCTGTGCATCCACCAGCTGCTCGCCCCAGAAGAAATCGCCGTCGCGGTTCACCGCGATCTCGATACTCTTCGGCGTCGTCTGCAGCGGCTGCACCGTCTCCTTCGGCAACTGAAGCTGGATCGTGTGCGTCACGACCGGAATCGTGATCAGGAAGATGATCAGCAACACCAGCATCACGTCGACGAGCGGCGTCGTGTTGATGTTGGCGATCACCTCGTCGCTTTCGTCCTGCCCGACGTTCATGGCCATCGCGCGTCTCCGTCCGCCGATCAGTTCGCGAGCGACGCAGCTGCCGGCGACGATGACGCCGCGCGTACCGGGCGCCGATTGCCGGCCAGCAGCACGGTATGCAGTTGCGCGCCGAAGTTGCGGACCCGCTCCATCACCGACTTGTTGCGCCGGACCAGGAAGTTGTAGCCGAGCACCGCCGGCACTGCGACGGCGAGGCCGATCGCGGTCATGATGAGCGCCTCGCCCACCGGGCCCGCGACCTTGTCGATCGACGCCTGGCCGGCGATGCCGATGGCCGTCAGCGCGTGATAAATCCCCCAGACCGTGCCGAACAGCCCGACGAACGGCGCGGTGGAGCCCACCGTGGCCAGGAAGGCGAGCCCGTCCTGCATCCGGTTCGACACGTTCGTGATCGAGCGCTCGACCGACACGTCGATCCACGTATTGCGGTCCACTGCTTCCAGCAGCGCCTCGTCATGATGCTCGCCGGCCTCGATCGCCGTTTCGGCGATGAAGCGGAACGGCGACGCCTCGTCGAGCAGCCTGGCGCCCTCGGCCAGCGAAGGCGCGGACCAGAGTTGCGCGTCCGCGAGCTTCGCGCGGCGATTGGCACGCAACTGCTCCACGAACTTCGTGATCATGATGTACCAGCTGCCCATCGACATGATCACCAGCAGGATCAGCACGAAACGGGCGACGAAATCGCCGTTCTTCCATAGCGCGCCGAGCCCGTACGGA
>NZ_JAAGPB010000602.1:0-238 GCF_017104585.1 Burkholderia sp. Ac-20392 | reverse complement strand
GGCAGATAGAGAAGGAAGAGAAGGAGAACGATATATAGAGGATGTGGAGATGGAGGTAATAGGTGAAGTGGGGGGAGTGAGGTGGGATGAGAGGGTGTGTGGGATGTGCGAGTAGGTGGTGCGTAGAAAATAGATGGGGGGTGTAGATGTACAGTGACGTACGAGAGGGAGGATGTGTAGGTGGGGGGGGAGGGAGGGGGGGGGGGGGGGGGTGGTGGGGGGTGGTTTTTTTTTTTTC
>NZ_JAAGPB010000601.1:0-4277 GCF_017104585.1 Burkholderia sp. Ac-20392 | reverse complement strand
GGCCCGCGCGGGATCATCGACGCGATCGTGTAGGTGCCGAGGCTCGCGCGCAGCAGCCCCGCGCCGAGCGCCGCGAACGCCGCGCCGAGCTGGTGGCCGGCGACGATCCAGCCGAACACGACCGGCGCCGCGGCCTTGCCGAACACGTCGGTCGCGAGACGCACGGTCGGCGGCACGGTCGCGATCCAGTCGAGTCCGTAGAACATCGCGAACAGCGGCAGCCCGAAGAAATCGATCCCGAACGCGTGCGGCAGGTAGATCAGCGACAGCCCGCGCAGCCCGTAGTACCAGAACAGCAGCACGCGATTGTCGTAACGGTCGGACAGCCAGCCCGACAGCGTCGTGCCGAACAGGTCGAACACGCCCATCGCGGCGAGCAGCGATGCACCCTGCACTTCGGTCATTCCGTAGTCGCTGCACATCGCGATCAGGTGCGTGCCGACGTAACCGTTGGTGCTCGCGCCGCAGATGAAGAAGCTGAAGAACAGCAGCCAGAAATCGCGCGAACGGCTCGCGGTCAGCAGCGTGCGGAACGCAACCGCGAGCGGGTTCTCCTTCGTCGCCTCGGGCGCGGGCGGCGCATCGGCCGGCTCGCCGTACGGGCGCAGCTGCAGGTCGGCCGGCCGCTCGGGCAGCAAGAACGCAACGAGCGGAATCACGATCGCGGCGGCCGCCGCAACGACCAGCACGACCGGCCGCCAGCCGTGGTGCTGCGCGATCGCCGCGAGCATCGGGAGGAACACGAGCTGGCCGGTGGCCGTGCTCGCGGTCAGGATGCCCATGATCAGGCCGCGCCGCGCATGGAACCAGCGTGTGACGAAGGTCGCGGACAGCGTCAGCGCGACGACGCCCGACGAGCAGCCAACCATCAGGCCCCAGATCACCACCATCTGCCAGCTCTGCGTCATCATCGACGACAGCGCGACGCCCGCGCACATCGTCACGAGCGCGGTAAGGATCGTCGGGCGCAGCCCGAAGCGCTGCATGGCGGCGGCCGCGAACGGCCCCGTCAGTCCGTACAGCGCGATGTTCACCGAAATCGCCAGCGAAATCGTCGCGCGGCTCCAGCCGAGCTCGCGTTCGAGCGGCACCATCAGCACGCTCGGCGTCGCGCGCGTGCCGGCCGCGGCCAACAGGATCAGGAATACCACCGCCGCCGCGAGCCATCCGTAGTGGAAGCGCCCGCCGATTCGTGTCACTGCCCAGTTCATCTTCGCGTTCTCCAGTTGGCGGCTCCGGTGCCTCCGCACCCGCGCCGCCCGCCCTGCCAGGCCACCTCCGCCGCACGCTGCATCGGCTGACCCGGGCCGATGCTTGGCATTTGTCTGTCGATCCGGTCGGCATTGTTACCGACCGGTCACAAGTGTGTTGCGATCGTAGTGACCAATCGGTAACATGTCAAGCAATCCAATATGCAGTCGAGGGTCATCATGTCGGGCATCGAGATCGCCAAACCGCTGGCGCGCCGCACGCGCCGGCCGATCGACGGCGCCACCGCGCAGGAGCACCTGCTACGCGCCGCCGAAGAGCTGTTTTACAAGGAAGGGGTGCGGACGGTAGGCGTCGAGGCGGTCGTGGAGCGTGCGGGCGTCAACAAGATGAGCCTGTACCGCCAGTTCTCGTCGAAGGACGAGTTGATCCTCGCGTACCTGGAGCGGATGGATGCGTGTTTCTTCGACCGCTTCAACACGAGCGTCGCGAAGCATCCGGGCCAGCCGAAAGCGCAGCTGATCCAGTATTTCGTCGATCTCGCCGAGCGCGCGACGCAGAAGGATTACCGCGGCTGCCCGTTCGTCAACGTCGCGGCCGAATTCCCGGATGCGTCGCACCCGGCGCGCGAGCGCGTCGCGCAGAACAAGGAACAACTGATGAAGCGGCTCGTCGCGTTGTGCGAAGACGCCGGTGCGCGGCAGCCGCAGGCGCTCGCCGACTCGCTCGCGCTGGTCATCGAAGGCATCTACGCGGCAAGCCAGACCTATCGGCACGGCGAAACGCCGATCGGTGTCGCTCCCGCGCTCGTCACGCAGTTGATCGAAGCCGCCTGCGCGTAACGGCGCGCCCGCTACAATGCGGCCCTCGCCGCCCTTCCGACCGACTGGTTTCACGATGACCGACACCCGCCCCGAATCGCACGACGACATCCTCGCCGCCACGCGGCATTGGCTCGCGCGCGCGGTGATCGGGCTCAATCTGTGCCCGTTCGCGAAAAGCGTCTATGTGAAGGAACAGGTGCGCTACGCGATCAGCGAAGCGACGACGCTGGAAGACGCACTCGCCGAACTCGAAACCGAGCTGCGCGCGCTCGATGCGGCGGACCCGCAGCAGGTCGATACGACGCTCGTGATCTTCCCGCATGCGTTCGCCGATTTCGTCGACTACAACGATGCGCTGTTCTTTGCCGACCGGCTGGTGCGGCAACTGCGGCTCGGCGGCGTGCTGCAGATCGCGAGCTTCCATCCGGACTACCGGTTCGAAGGCAGCGAGCCCGACGACATCGAGAACTACACGAACCGCGCGCCGTATCCGATCCTGCACCTGCTGCGCGAGGACAGCATCGCGCGCGCGGTCGACGCGTTCCCGGACGCATCCGCGATCTACGAAAAGAATCAGGAAACGCTGCGCCGCCTCGGCCACGACGGGTGGCGCGAATGGATGCGCCGGCCGGGCGACGACGTCTGACAAGGCGTGTAACGTGCGGCGCGCCACGTGCGGTGCGGCGCGCCGAGTAATCGTCAGCCTTCGGTAGACTCGACGGCCTCTCCGCCCGCCGCGGCTTCCGGCACGAAGAATCGTGCGTTCAGCTCGGCAAGCCCGAACATCCCGAGAATCTCGTTCAACCGCTCGCCGGGCCGCCGGCGCGGCAGGTTCTTGTACTGCGCGATGATCAGCTCGTTCTTCATCGAATGCTCCCAGCCGACCAGTTCGGTCACGCTGACCTGGTAGCCGTGCGCTTCGAGCTGCAGGCAGCGCAGCACGTTGGTGATCTGGCTGCCGAATTCGCGCGTATGCAGCGGATGCCGCCACACTTCCGTCAGCGCGTTCGCGAGCGATTTGCCCTTGTTCTTGCGCAGCACGCCCGCGACTTCCGCCTGGCAGCACGGCACCAGCACGATGTGCTGCGCGCGCTTCGCGAGCGCGAAGCGGATCGCGTCGTCGGTCGCCGTGTCGCACGCGTGCAGCGCGGTGACGACGTCGACCGTTTCAGGCAGTTTCGGCGACGTGATCGAATCGGCAACCGACAGGTTCAGGAACGACATGCCGCCGAACCCGAGCCGCGCGGCAAGCTCGGCCGAGCGCGTGACGAGCTCCTCGCGGGTCTCGATCCCGTACACGTGCGACGCGAACGCCGGCGTGCCGTGCCCCGGCTGCTGCTTGAAGAACAGGTCGTAAAGGATGAAGCCGAGATACGACTTGCCGGCGCCGTGATCGACGAGCGTCACGTTGCTTTTGTCGGCCTGCACGCCGGCCAGCAACGGCTCGATGAACTGGAACAGGTGATAGACCTGCTTCAGCTTGCGGCGGCTGTCCTGGTTCAGCTTCCCGTCGCGGGTGAGGATGTGCAGTTCCTTCAGCAGCTCGACGGACTGCTCCGGGCGGATTTCGTGGGTCTTGTTCGACATCGTGATGCGGCGCCGGGCCACGGTCGGTCGACCACGGCCCGGCGGCGGGAATTCGTGAGGAATGGCGATAGTTTACCGAAAATGCGCGGTCAGGCTCGTGCGCCGAGCCGCCAGAGCGACGTGACCTCGGCCTGGCGTGCCGCGTACAGCGGATCGTCGGCATCCATCGCCTTCGGGTGCGCAGGGCGGATATCGTCGCGGCCAAGCACGACGAGGCCGGCTTCGTCGATCCATTGCAGCAGCGTGTCACGCGGCCGCAGGCCGAGATGCTCGGCGAAATCGGACAGGATCAGCCAGCCTTCGCCGCCCGGCTCGAGGTGCGCGGCGAGCCCCGCGAGGAAACCGCGCAGCATGCGGCTGTCCGGATCGTAGACCGCGTATTCGATCGGGGCGCTCGGCCGGGCCGGCACCCACGGCGGGTTGCAGACCACGAGCGGCGCACGGCCGGCCGGAAACAGATCCGCCTCGACGACTTCGACGCGATCCGCGTGGCCCAGCCGTTCGACGTTCTCGCGCGCACAGGCGAGCGCGCGTGCGTCCTGGTCGGTCGCGACGACACGCTCGACGCCGCCCGACGCAAGCACGGCCGCCAGCACGCCGGTGCCCGTGCCGATGTCGAACGCGAGCGACGTGGCCGGCAGCGGCGCGGGCGCGACG